>NZ_JAUBOV010000096.1:0-24890 GCF_036700405.1 Microcoleus sp. T3_D1 | reverse complement strand
GAGCCGGATGCGGTGAAAGTCGCACGTCCGGTTCTGAAGGAGAGGTAGGAGTGGTAACGCTCCTATCGACTCTAACAAATATGAGATGCTCCCGGTGTCAATAACCTAGGCTTGTTGAATAAACACCTCCGGCAAGTTTGACACTAATTTGATTGTTTTCACCCCAGATTCCCGCAGATTTCTTAATTGGAACCTTTGTTAAAATCAGAATGTCAACAAAGTCAATCAAAAAAGGAGAAACTTAGGATGTTAGAAACAAATCTCGGAGAAATTAGAGCATTAGCTGAAAATTCAGACCCAATTATTGCTGATCCCCCAAACACCAAATTACTCACAGGGCCATTGCCAAATCCAGCCAGCGACCCCAACTTTTTTGACTTAACTTCCAATGACGACGCATTTCAATTAGCAAATGGAATTCTGCGGAATACTCCCGGAGGTTTGCGGGCCTTAGCTGGTAACGATTTTGTCAGAGGTTCAGGTGGTGCGGAACTGATGAACGGTAACAGCGGCACAGATACTTTAATCGGAGGTTGTGGCAGCGATACTATTCGCGGCGGCCAAGATTTTGACATTCTTTATGGAGAATGTGCCAGCGATTTTGTCAGCGGAGATCAAGGTGATGACTACGTTTATGGAGGCACGGCCAATGACTTTATGCGGGGCGGTAAAGGGAATGATGCTTTAGTAGGAGATAGTGGAAATGATACTATAATCGGTGATGCTGGAATTGATAGACTTTGGGGAAGTGAAGGCGCAGATTTGTTTGTTCTCCGCAGAGAAGTGGGAGCAACTTCGGGGGAAATTGGTTCGCTTCAACCGCCTCCTAGTGGCAATTTTGATGTAGATGAAGTGCCTGCAGATTTTATTCTCGATTACAATCCGGCTGAAGGTGATGTAATTGGATTGACGGGAGGATTGACGCGAAATGATATTGTTTTGAGCGAAAGGTTTTTAACAATTGGTGATGCCAGAGATTACGATAGCAGCGGGCCTTTTCCTCCGGGAATTCCTCGCACTGCTGATTTTAGAGTGTTAAATACTAAGGCGACGGTGATTCGGGAAGCTAGCAGTGGCAATATCTTGGGTTTGGTGAAGGATGTTTCGCCGGATCAACTTCAGTTTATATCTGTATCGGATGGGGCGATCGCTCTAGGATAATCCTCATAGGTTTGTAGTAAGCACTTGAGTCCTGAGAGAGGCTCTAAAGCCCTGACTACAAACCATTTCATTCGTTTCCCAATTCTGGATTTCAAGACCAGAAATCGGCCACATCATATCCCATTTCGGTGAGCATTTGCCGCAGCAGAGGTAAGCTCAAACCGATCACATTTGTGTGACATCCTTCGATTTTTTCCACAAAAAAGCCGCCTTTACCTTCCAGTGCAAAACAGCCTGCACAGGCGAGGGGCTCTCCGGTAGCGACGTAGGCTGCAATTTGGCGCGAGGTAACTTCCGCAAAATGAACTTTTGTAACTTGACAGCGGCTAATGATCGATCGCGACTTGGCCTGATCAAAGTCATCGAATCTAGTATCAATCAAAGCATGACCCGTATACAGTTCGCCCACCTTACCGCGCATTTTCTGCCAGCGCGAGATTGCTTCTTCCGCATCCTTGGGTTTGCCGTGAATTTCGCCATCTATGAGCAAAATTGAATCGCATCCCAACACCAAACACGCTTTGGGATTGGGGATTTGGGGGTGAGAATTAGCCAGTAAAAACTTAGCTACAGCCTCAGCTTTTCCCTCTGCTAAAACCTGCACTAAATTAGTGGCATCTTTCATTTGTATTTGCCCTTCATCAAAGTCGCTGGGGCAAATCACAGCTTGAATGCCGGCATTTTCTAGCAGGCGGCGGCGCGCTGGAGAAGCTGAAGCTAATACAAAAGTTGGAATTTTCATAAGTTAAGAAGTTAGTTGACCGTTGACAGTTGACTGTTGACAGTTAACTGTTGTTATTCGTAGCAGCTAACAAATGCCCCATGACCCATGCCCCATGCCCCATGCCCCATGCCCCATGCCCCATGCCCCATGCCCCATGCCCTAATAAACAGAGAAAGATTTAACAACTTTCTCAAAAGCTTCTTTTACCTTGGGCCAGCGTTCTTCGGTAGTGGAAACGTTAAGCGTAAAAAGTTTGCCGCGGCTGACGGCTACACTCGCTAAGTTGTGCCGTTCTTGGTTTGGCAACTTAACGGCGTATTCTAAAATGTAATAGTTTTTCGATCGCGATTCACGAGCTTCTGCATTGACTAATTCAGCTTCGCGGCCGGAATCAGCCGGGGCGATCGCACTTTTGCTGAGCTTGTATCCCACATCCGTCGGCGTTCCCAAATCCGCCAGAGTTTTGTCCTTGGCGACTGGACTGATTACCACGCTGACGTTCTCAGTTTGCTGAATCAAATCGCGGAGCACCACATCGGGCCCGTTAGAAACCGCGATCGGCAGCCAGCCGTTAGGATAGAGAAATTGATAGCCATCGCCAGTATCAACGTAGCTTTTGAGCCCGGTGACTTTAGACACACAACCGGTCAAGGTGAGGCTTAGAACCACCAGAAGTATTGCCGCAATTCGTTTGAGCATTCTTTTTACGGGTAGAGTAAAACAAAAATATTTAATTTTAATTGTCTCACCAAACCTTGGCCCTAAAAATAGTTAAGCTATGAATCGCTGTTTATGTAACGCCAGCGATCCATAGCCAGATAGTTTAATTGTTAACAAAATCATTACAGGTGAGTCAGCCAGCTAATCAGCCCGTGCTTGGTCGAAACTTCTAAAGCCAAGAGAGAAACAAAGCCAATCATGGCAAGGCGGCCGTTTAAGCGTTCGGCGTAGGGGGTAAAGCCGGTGCGGGGTTCGTCATCGACGTATACTTGCGGCTCGATCGCAAAATTGTTCATTTTGCCTTGGTCGTCCAGCATTAAGCCTCTGTTACTCATGTTTTTTTTCCTAAATGGTTTTTAGTGTACTGTAACTAAATGTAACAGACTTGTGAAGATATGTAAAGGATTGTGAGAAATTTTTTTAAAATACCCCGATCTGACACCAGTTTATAAAAAAAATGCAACTGTAGGCAAGCTCTAAACCCTTATATAGTCAGTCTTTCCCAAATCTAAAATCTAAAATCTAAAATCTAAAATGGTATGACGGTGGGTAGACTCTGGGCCCCGGAGGGGGGAGGATAGAGTGGAGAGGCACAAAAGTCGATGGTGTATGGCAAATCCAGTCTGGGTTTGACGAAAATTGTGGAACGGAGGAAAAATTTATGCGGGCCAGTCTGGAAATGCGGTGGTTTTATAGCGGTGCACTGCCAAAATCAATCAATCAATGGTTTGGAAGCGAGAGTCTCGGCGGGTATCTTTCGCCTCCTGAAGAGCGGGAAGACATATATTTGCTAGTACCAAGCTGCGACTACTTGGGAGTGAAGCTACGTGGGAAAACCTTGGAGGTAAAGTGGCGGCAGGGAGAGTTGGGGGCGATGCAGTTCGGCAACCGCTCGGAAGGCAAAGCCGAAAAGTGGCTGAAGTGGGTATGTGCCGACACGATGGCGCCGGTGTCGGCGGATATTATAGCGACAGGAAAGTGGGTAGGAGTTAAGAAAAAAAGATCCCTGCGCCTTTACCACCTTTCGGAGTCCGGTGCGGTGATGTCAGTGCCAGTAGAAGCCCCAATTCCTCAAGGCTGCACCGTCGAAATTACTCAATTGAACATTAACGGCAGTCCGTGGTGGACTGTAGGATTTGAAGCGTTCGGTTCCGAAAGTTTATTGACGGAAACCTTGCAAACAGTAGCTACTTGGGTCAGCAAGAGTTATCAGGGGCAAAAGTTAAAAGCTGAGGATTCCTCTGGTTATCCGAATTGGCTCGCAAGCAAGTAATATCAAACCCGGCTTTAATCATACCTCCTGTATTTTTTAGTCGCCCTCTGCCGGGACCAGAGGCAAGTTTAGACGGGGTTTCAACCTCCGAGTCTGGCAGTCCTAGACGCCACTGGCATATATAGTAAGGTGCTCTACTACCCGAAATCTTCAAGAATATTTCAATAACGGAGTCTGACGCACCTGAGATGTTGCACCATTTTCAATTAGGTTTTTTACGGGCGGGCAGGATGCCCAACCCCTACTCCCCACAAGAAAACTCACTCTTTGTGGAACAGGCATCTTGCGCGGGCTCTCCTGCCCAACCCCTACTCCCCACAAGAAAACTCACTCTTTGTGGAACAGGCATCTTGCCTGTTCTTGAGAATGGTGCAAGATGCACCCTAAAAATCGATCGTCCTGTGGCAGTTGGCCTTAGTCTTATCTGATAGAGGGGGTTTGTAACTATTCTCCCTCTCTCCGAGTCTCCCCCTCTCCGATTCTCCCCACTCTGCCAGCAGTTCTCAGAATTTGACAAGCTAAAATCGCCGCCCCAAATCCGTTATCAATATTCACCACACCCACGCCCGCTGCACAAGAATTGAGCATAGTTAAAAGAGGAGCAATCCCGCCAAAACTCGCGCCGTAACCCACACTCGTCGGCACAGCAATCACCGGACAATCAGCCAAACCCGCAACCACACTGGCCAAAGCACCTTCCATACCCGCAACCGTAATCAACACATCAGCATCGGCAATAACGTGCCGGTTGCTCAGCAAGCGGTGAATGCCGGCAACTCCGACATCCCACAAACGTCGCACCTGAAAACCGCAAAGTTCCGCAGTAATTGCCGCCTCTTCGGCTACAGGCAAATCCGCCGTTCCCGCACTGATAATAGTCACAGTACCCGGATGCTGCGAAGTTGGGGAATTAGGAGTAATTGCACAAATTCGAGCCTTTTGGTAGTAGCACAAATCGGGTATTTTTTGTTGCAATTGCTCGAAAACTTCCGGTTCGATTCGTGTCGCCATCACCGCCGAATTTCGCCCGCGCATCGCCTCGATAATTTCAATAATTTGGTCGGGCGTTTTCCCTGGGCCCCAAATTACTTCAGGAAAACCAGTTCTTAAAGTGCGGTGGTGGTCAATTTTGGCAAAATCGCCGACTTGTTCAAAGTCAAAATGCTTTAATTTATCCAAAGCGGCGATCGGGCTAATATCGCCGGCAGCGACAGATTCGAGTAACTTCTGTAAAATTTTAGGTTCCATTAATTAATGACTGCTAATGACTGCTGACTAATGACTAATGACTAATGACTAATGACTGCTGACTACTGACTATTCTGTTATTTTCAGCTCGTACAAATTCCAGAAAGCACCGCCGAGGGCACTGTAGCGAATTCCCGAAACGCGATCGCGTACCGCCTCAAAAGTCAGCGGATTCACCATATAGATAAACGGCACTTGTTCTGCTATAATCTGCTGCGTCTCCCCATAAATTTCCTTGCGCTTCGCCTCATCAAGCTCCTGGGAAGCTTTCACGTAAAGGTCATCGATTTTCTGCTCCCAGTCGTCAACTTTCCAACCCTTAATCGGCGGTTCTCCGGCTTGCGGGCCCTGGTTGAAACTGTGCAGCGTACCGTTAACAGACCAAATATTGTAGCCGCTGTGCGGTTCAGTACCTCCCGTAAAACCGCCGAGGTAAGTATCCCAATCCCGCGTCAGACGCAGCTTTTCCACATAAGTGTTAAAACTCAGGAACTGCGTATCAATTTGCATCCCCAGTTTGCCCAAATCTTGCTTAATTTGCGTTGCCATTTGTTCCCGAACTTTTTTACCTGCTGCCATCAACAAAGTAAATCGCACCTTGTTGCCATCAGCATCCAACAATTCGTCGTTACTATTATACTTGAAACCAGCACTTAACAGTAAATCTTTGGCTTTTTGCCGATCGTAACTGTAAGTTTTCAATCCCTGTTCTGGGGACAGGTAGAACGGACTTTGCGCCGGAATTGGGGAATGCAGCGGCGCGCCCAGTCCGCGATAGATATTGTTAGTCATGGCGGATCGGTTGATGCCGTAGGCGATCGCCTGCCGAAATTCCTTCGTCGCGAACCACCGAGACTTAATTGGGTCTACAAACGGCTGATCTTGAGCATTGCGCCCCTTATTCAGATTGAAACACATAAACACGCTGCCAGTATCCGGCCCGCCGTTAAAGACCGTATATTTGCCGCGTTTTTCCTCCCGTTTCAGCAGGGGAAACACTTCCGGTTCCACGTTCAAAGTATCCAAATCGCCCGATCGAAAATTCAGCAGTTGATTGTCAGTATTTTCGATAATTTGCCAAACAATTTGCTGGATGTAAGGCTGGACATTTCCCTCAGCATCTTGGCGCCAAAAATACGGATTTCGTTCCAAAACAACGCGCTGATTAGGAGTATAACTCAGCATTCGGTATTGACCGTTGCCGACAATTTTTTTAGGGTCAGTATCCGTGGCCCAAGTAGTCAGGAATTTAGGATTGCCGTCTGCATCTGTATTTTCGACAGCTTCCCGTAAAATATGAGCTGGTAAAATTGGGATTCCCCCAGCATATCTAATAAATGGAGCAAAGGGTTCTGCAACGGAAAATTCAACGCGGCGGCTGTCAATTTTTTTAACTTTTGGGAATTCGCGACTCATCCCAACTCTCAGAGTATCTTTCAAACCGCTAGGAATTTTGTCATTGAAATAAATCTTTTCATAGCTGAAGATAATGTCATCAGTAGTCATCGGTTCGCCGTCCGACCATTTCAACCCCTCTCGCAGGGTGAAGACAATCTTTTTGCCATCTTTAGAAACTTCCCAGGACTCAGCTAAACCGGGTTCTAGCTGCGATGTCAAGCCGTTTTCGTTGATCAATCCCTCGTACATATAGCCAAAAACGCTGTATGCAGATTGATTTAGCGGGTAGTTAAAGGTAGCTGGGCCGCTGGGGGTGGGAACGATGAGTCTGTTTACTAAGTTCGATCGGGCGGGAGTGCACGCAGACAGAGTTATAGTGGCAATTGCCACCAGTAAAATCGCCAGCCAGCGCAGTCTTGAATGTAGCATCATAGAAATTTTCATAATTTTTTAGTTTACCACCTGCGTGCAACTATGACTGAGATTGTAACCAACCGAGAAAGTTTTTAGTGACAGCGAAATACTTTGTAATCCCGGCTTCTCGCAAAACATCTTGAACTTCCGGTAGACCAAATTCTTTGACGTTACCGCTGAGAAATACTTTGGTTTCTGTAGAATGCGATCGGGCATGACTGAGGATACTGTGTAGAATCAAATTGTCTGTTGGGTCTTTTTTGATGATAGGTGTGTTTAAAGTTGCTTGAATAATCTCTGGATTTAATGCAATCATTTCGGCATTGTATGACATCAGAAAAATTGCTTCACGCAACCGTAATTCAATTTCATCTATTCGTTCGAGATAGTAAACTAATGACTCTTCTAGGTGAAGAGATAGAGATGCGACCTTTTCAGAGGTAACATCTCGCTTTGTTTCGCTAATTTGACGGCTTAGCTGTTCCTTAAAAGAGTTTTGTCGCTTCAACTCGTCCTCGAAAGCTGACCAAGCCGACCTATAACAAACGCTGGGTATGACTAACTGAACTGATGAGGACAAATCTCTGAGCAACATAATTGCTTCAGCCTCACGCCCTGTAGCAATACTCATCAGAAAGTTGGTCTCGATATATATAATTGCCACCTAATTCCACTCCTGATTTTGTTGTTCCACCTGCGAGTAATGGCAGCAAACCGATGGCTGATATCTGTTCTGATGCTGGAGGAATTTCGGATTTCCAGTTATAATCTAAGTCATGCAGCCACGATTCTATCAGCCCCCCAAGGGTACGTTCAGAGAGCCATTGACTGCCAAAATTCGGCATATAATAGCGACATATTTCACCAGTATTTAGAGTGCAAACAGGCTCCGATAAATTCACACCATCCCATTTGAAAATCAAAATTTGTTCCGCGTCAATAAACATAGCATAGGGAACGATCGCGTTTCTTTCAGACAGCTTAGCTAACACAGCTTTCAGCCAATCGATCGCGCGATCGATAATTTTCTGTTTCGCGGCTGGTTCTTGAGCTTGAATAATTTTAACCTCGATTAGCACGACTATGTTATCGTCCTTATCCAACGCGATCACATCCGCGTCTACGGGTAATTGTAACTCCCAAGTGTCAGTGTCCATGATTTCAGGCTTCCTAGCGATGTTGGATTTGAGATTAACTTTACAGTCAATTAGAGATTCTAGAGTTCTATTTTTTGCCCAACAAAACTACAGCATAGGCTCCAATTCCTTCCTCTCTCCCCACGGGGCCTAGCTTTTCGTTGGTGGTGGCTTTGATGCCGATTTGGTCTGGTTTTAATTGTAGGACAGCAGAAAGCCGATCGCGCATTTGCCCAATATGCGGTTTCAGCTTTGGACGTTCGGCTACCACCACCGAATCAATATTGCCGATTTCCCAGCCTTTATCTAATATTAACTGATTGACTTGTGCCAGCAATACGAGACTATCAGCACCTTTCCATTTCGGGTCAGTGGGAGGGAAATACAGACCGATATCTCCTAAGCTGAGAGCTCCGAGCATCGCGTCCATGATAGCGTGAGTAAGTACGTCGGCGTCGCTGTGGCCGAGTAATCCTAATTCGTGAGGAATATTGACACCGCCTAGGATGAGGGGGCGTTCTGGAACTAAGCAGTGAATGTCGTAGCCGTTGCCGATGCGGATGTTCATGTAAAATTGAGGTTTGCGAAGTATAGCAAAAAACAATTATTTCATATTTGCGGGGAGATAAGTGAATTTATCTTTTAATGCAGATCCGAGTGTTAAAGATTTTTTTTTGCTGCTTTCCTCACCAGTTATGGCAATCCTAAATCTGTTGGAGGGGGGAGAGAAGGGTTAATGCTGGAAACGCTAGAAAATTATGGGGACTTCTCGATCGATCTCCTGAACTCAAAGACTTACAAACGCGAATCCAAAATTTATTAGGCTTTTAAATATACGGTTTTGGACGCATCAAGACCAAAGAAACCGGGTTTTTTACCGAATCTGTGGACTACTACGAAGTATTACCGCACAAAACCCGGTTTCTGACCACGAATTTCTTGATAATACCCGCCACGTGATTTATCCGTGGAATCAATCCAAAATCGAAAATCTAAAATCCTCAAGCCCCCGCATTTATCCGTGGGGTCAATCTAAAATCTAAAATCTAAAATCTAAAATCGATTGACCACTCGTGCGATCGCCCTTTCTCCTATTCTTCCCTCTCCTGCAACCACCGATCGTACAAATCCGATCGCCTTTGGCGCGTTCTTTCAATTTGCTGTTCCCTGCGCCAGCGAGCAATTTCTGCGTGATTACCAGACAGCAACACGTCGGGCACCTTCAATCCCCGAAAATCCGCCGGTCGAGTGTACTGCGGATAATCCAAAAGTCCGTCTTCAAAACTCTCAAACTTTAGCGAATCTTCCTTCGCCACAGTTCCCCGCAGCAATCGCAAAACCCCATTAATCAAAGCCAAAGCTGGAATTTCGCCCCCCGTGAGCACAAAATCCCCCAAAGACACCTCGCGAGTTACCAAATGCAGCACTCGATCGTCCACACCCTCATAATGACCGCAAATCAACACCAACTGATCGCGATCGGCCGCCAACTCCCGAAACATCGCCTGCTGCATCGGTTCCCCTTGGGGAGTCAGCAAAATCACCTCCCGCTGCGGCAAAACCGGCAACGACTCCACCGCAGCAAAAATCGGTTCTGGCTTCATCAGCATCCCTACTCCGCCCCCGTAAGGCTCATCATCTACTCGCTGGTGTTTGTCTGTGGTAAAATCGCGGGGATTGACAAAATTCACCTCAGCAATCTTTTTAGCTAAGGCTTTGCCCATCAGTCCCGACTCCAGGGGAGCCCGGAAAAATTCTGGAAATAGGGTAACAACGTCAAATCGCACAATTATTGGAATTTCATTGATACATCACCTCTAGTTTGACCCTTAGAGGGAGTTCAGTTTTCAGTAATTGCTTTATTCTTTATAATTTCTTATAATTTCGGAAAATTTTGGCAAGTTAAAGTCTCTTCCTGTGTCGGCGGGCCGGTTTTGTACAAAAATAATCTGTTTTTCATGACAGCGACTGCAAGTAAACTCGCCCCCAAACAACTGCGGGATCGCGCGCTCGGCGATCGCACCTCGCTCGCACCAACAAATATTTATTCTTAAAAAGCCCTATTCTACGCACAGCCACGGCAAAATTGAATTTCACATCCAACAGAGGAAGACACACCATGCAGCAGTTGACATCTCAAGCCCTTGAACACAATATTCCCCAGCGCACAAAAACCTCGATTATGGTCATCGGGGGAGCCGAAGACAAAGTTCACGGGCGAGAGATTCTGAACACCTTTTTTTGCCGTGCTGGGGGTGCAAACGCTCGGCTGGCGATCGTTCCCTGCGCTTCGCGAGATCCCGAAGGAATTAGCAACCGCTACCGCACAATATTTGACGAAATGGGCGTTAGCGCAGTCAAAGTAGTGGACATCCGCGAACGCGAACAAGGCGAAAACCCCGTCTGGAAAGATTACTTAGAAGACTGTACGGGCGTATTCATCACAGGCGGCGACCAACTGCGGCTTTGTGGGCTGCTGGCGGACACCCCGCTGATGGAGAAAATTCGCAAAGAAACTCTCGAAGGCAAGATTACCCTCGCTGGCACCAGCGCGGGTGCTGCGGTGATGGGATATCACATGATTGCCGGCGGTGGGAGTGGTGCGTCACCGAACCGCTCTTTAGTAGACATGGCAAACGGACTTAACATTATTCCTGAGATCATCGTAGATCAGCATTTTCACAACCGCAACCGCATGGCTCGCTTGCTGTCGGCTGTGGCTTGCCATCCCGATCGCCTCGCTATTGGTATTGACGAAGACACCTGCGCCTTGTTTGAGGGAGACGATACTATGAAAATTCTCGGTAAAGGCACTGTGACTATTGTTGATTCTAGGGAAAATTTTTATACCAATGAGTCTATGGTAGGAGCGACAGAACCCTTAAGCCTGTTCAATATGCGCTTGCACGTCCTGTGTCACGGAGATTGCTACAATATGCCCCTAGGCAAACCAATGCCATCGGGAGCGTGTTCCGAGTCTGGCTGGCCCCCCGAATGCCGCACAGCCAACTAACGTAGAACATCTCTTGTCATTGATTCGGCAGAAATTAGGCGGCATTCCGGCCGAATCATGGATACCACAATAGAATAGATTCCGAAGCAGCCACGGTCTGACCCCAGGAGGCCGAACCACAGAAAATTCTAGCTTCGGGCTTGGAGTTTTTGCTAGCCATGTACCTGTACTTGTTTTTAGCCGATCGCAGGGCATAAATTTTCAATTGGGTAGCCCATAACTGGAAATTCACTCCCAAACTGTTCGCAGCGAACAGTCTATCGAGCAATCTAGATCGAAATTGAATAAATGCTCCAATTATCTATAAGATTTCGCGCCCCATACCCCTCTAACTGCCATGAAAATACTTAAAATCCAGACCTTACGCGGCCCCAACTACTGGAGCATCCGACGCCAGAAACTCGTCCTGATGCGTCTGGATTTAGAGGAGTGGGCAGATAAAACCACATCGGAAATTCCTGGATTCTACGAAGGGTTGATCGCCGCACTTCCGAGTTTGAACGACCATCACTGTTCTCCAGGCCATCAGGGAGGATTCCTGCAACGGGTCAGAGAAGGCACAATGATGGGACACGTAATCGAACACGTCGCCCTAGAACTTCAGGAAATGGCAGGAATGCCAGTCGGGTTCGGTCGCACCCGCGAGACTGCGACCCCAGGCATTTACCAAGTAGTAATCGAGTATCAAAACGAACAAGCAGGTCGCTATGCAGCCCGGGCGGGCGTGCGGATGTGCCAAAGCATTGCCGATACGGGCACTTATCCAGCAGCAGAATTAGTCCAAGATTTGAGAGACCTGAGAGAGTTTGCTGGGTCGGCGGCACTAGGGCCGAGCACGGAAACACTGATCAAGGAAGCAGAAGCGCGCGGCATTCCTTGGATACCTTTGAACGCCCGGTTTATGATTCAACTCGGCTACGGGGTTCACCAAAAGCGGATTCAGGCAACTCTGAGCAACCGCACGGGAGTTTTGGGGGTAGAACTGGCCTGCGACAAGGAAGGTACCAAAAATATCCTCGGCAGCGCCGGCGTGCCTGTTCCCAGAGGAACGGTGATTCATTATTTGGACGAACTGCGCGGGGCGATCGAAGATGTCGGCGGTTATCCGATCGTCCTCAAACCCCTAGACGGCAACCACGGCCGCGGCATTACGATCGACATCAACTCCTGGGAAGCAGCAGAAGAAGGCTACGACTTAGCCAGCGCGGCATCAAAAACAAAAAGCGTCATTGTCGAGCGCTATTACACCGGCCGCGACCACAGAGTATTGGTAGTCAACGGGCAAGTCGTAGCAGTCGCAGAACGAGTCCCCGCTAACGTCGTGGGCAACGGCAAGTCTACAGTAGAACAGCTTATTGAAGAAGTAAACCGCGACCCGCAGCGAGGAGACGGACACGACAACGTACTCACCCGGATCACGATCGACAAATTGTCCCTGGATTTGCTGCAAAAACAAGGATACGCCATGGACTCCGTAGTGCCCGCCGGCGAAAGAGTATTTTTGCGCGCGACAGCAAACTTGAGTACCGGTGGAATTGCAGTCGATCGTACCGACGAAATCCACCCAGAAAACGTGTGGCTGTTTTCCAGAGTCGCCAAAATTATCGGTTTGGACATCGCCGGCATTGACGTAGTAACTCCCGACATCTCCCAACCCCTGCGCGATGTCAACGGCGTCATCGTCGAAGTCAACGCAGCACCGGGTTTCAGAATGCACGTCGCCCCAAGTCAAGGTTTACCCCGCAACGTCGCCGGCGCCGTCTTCGATATGCTTTTCCCCTCACCTCAACCCAGCCGGGTGCCAATTTTAGCGGTAACGGGAACCAACGGCAAAACGACAACCACTCGCCTGCTAGCCCACATTGTCAAGCAGACAGGTCAGATTACCGGCTATACAACTACCGACGGCACTTACATCGGCGATTATTTGGTAGAAACCGGAGACAATACCGGGCCCCAGAGTGCTCAATTGATTTTGTCCGATCCGACGGTGGAAGTGGCCGTGTTGGAAACTGCCAGAGGCGGAATTTTGCGATCGGGCCTCGGCTTCGATCAGTGCGATGTCGGCGTCGTCTTGAACGTCGCAGCCGATCACTTGGGCATTGGCGACATCGACACCGTGGAACAGCTCGCCAAACTCAAGAGCGTCCTCGTCGAGTCGGTAATGCCCAAAGGCTATGCAGTTTTGAATGCAGACGACCCGCTCGTATCACAAATGGCGCAGCGTGTCAAGGCTCAAATTGCATATTTTTCCATGAACCCGGACAACGAACTGGTTGCCAAACATACCGCGGCGGGCGGGCTGGCAGCGATTTACGAAAACGGGTACTTGTCGATCTTAAAAGGCGATTGGACGCTGAGAATTGAGCAGGCTGTGAACGTGCCGCTGACGATGGGCGGGCGCGCGCCGTTTATGATTGCCAATGCTTTAGCAGCTTGTTTGGCAGCTTTTGCCCAAGGATTGAAAATAGAAGATATTCGCGCTGCTTTGTCAAGCTTCCAAGCATCGGTGGGTCAAACTCCCGGACGGATGAATTTGTTTAAATTGGGCAGCTATCACGCTTTACTCGACTACGCCCACAACCCCCACAGCTACAAAGCTTTGGGCAGTTTCGTGCTGAATTGGCCGGGACTGCGGATCGGGGTAGTCGGCGCGCCCGGAGACCGACGAGATGAAGATTTTGTCACGCTGGGCAAACTTTCGGCCGAGATGTTCGATCGTATCATTGTCAAAGAAGATATTGACAGGCGCGGCCGAGAACCCGGTACGGTGGCAAAGTTAATTTGCCAGGGAATTGCCGAGGCGATTTCTGCAGGAACCGCAAAGAAATCTCAAGTTGAATACGAGTTGATTCTCGACGAAACAACGGCTGTTAACAAAGCTTTAGATGAGGCGCCGGCCGGCAGTTTGGTAGTGATTTTACCTGAAAGCGTGAACAAAGCTCTGAGTTTAATTGAAGCCCGGAAACCGATTAAGGAATCTGTGGAAGTTCAAAATAGTTTAGATCGATCGAAGTCACAGGAAAGTTTAAAACCGACTGTGGTGAATCAAGGCTAAACTCTGAAGTTTGATTTCATTACATTATTAATAGGTTGGGTTAACGAAAGGAAACCCAACCTTTTTGCTTTAGACAACCGCCGTATTATCTTTCAATATTTTCTCTGTTACCTCAATCAGTTCGCACACAGAATTTTGCGTAAGTTGTGTAGTTTTAAACCCATGAGCAATAGCGTTCCGCAAAGAAAGCGCATTCATTAATAACTGATATTCGGATTTAGAAATCACGCCCTCAACCGTCAGTTGTTTCACTAAATACAGCGGTTCTAATCTTTGCAAACTTAGCTCTTCTTTATGGGCAACAATCCTCAAAGTTGCCTCAACTAAAGACCAACAATATAGCATTGCTGACTCTAGATGTTGTGTTACAAGTTGCTTGGCGACTTGCAAACCCAACTCTATTTCATGCTCTTGAAAAGAATCCTCAGCTTGGGAAATATCGACTGCATCCTCCGAGTTAGTCATCACTAACTCAAACCTCCAGCCGGGATTTTCTGCTACTGCTTGGGCTAAATTACGTAGATATGTAGTAGAGGGTGACTTGAGTGAAGCGCGTGACTTGACTGCAATAACCACCGATTCTTCGCCCCGGCGCACTATCAGATCCGGGCGATAGCTTTTAAGGAAGTCCGGTAAATCTTCAGAGTTTGGATGAAATGAAATTTCATAACCTTTCTCACGATACTCCTCTGCTAGTTTCAGCAGTTGCTCTCTTTCTATGTTTGCACTTGGGGTTGCGATCATGTCAGTACCTCTTTGTCAGGAGCATCAATTACGACAATGTGCAAGAATTCATCAGAAAAATGGGTAGAAACCCCGTCCTTTTAGGACGGCTTTACATTTTTGATTTACTACCGCCTTGGGACTGGTTGGCGGGAGTGTGCTTTTGTGTTGCACTTTCAACGGGACAATTACCGCCTCAAACTTAAGAGCCCTGTACGCATAGTGTTTTGCTCTTTCGAGCCTCCCTTGCGGGGTAAAGTTAGCTTCGCCAAGGTTTAATGAGCTTGTTAGGCCCGTAGCACTGTCTCAGTGACCTTAAGACTGTTTAACTACCAGCGACAGAGCAGGGAACTAGCTTCGCATTCTCCCGGTGTCGTGACTCAAAAAACGTAGCCAGTTAAGACGCAAGGCCCGTCAGAACGGCTTGTTAGATTTCTCCTTCAAGCCTCATGCCTTTAGGCTGAGGTTCCTGACTACCACGGGCAAATCCTTCCGCTAGAATCGAGGTCATATTTTCTACTTTAAAGTTAGTTGATAAATTCCTCTTGCGGACTAGAACATCAGTTACTTGATCGTCATCGACATAGGCTAGCCCGATAATTGCATCTTGAATTGGCTTTACTATGTTGTCTACATCGATTTTAACAGAATCGTAGAAATAAGTTATCTGAAGCATCACTAGGCCAGTAGCTGTTTTCTGCTCCGAAGACCAGTATTTTTCAGCCTCTTGCCTCACTGTCACTTTCCAAGCTTTAAGAAGAGCTCGCCTACGAGCTTGTTGTGATACTGGTGGGCCATCTACTATGAACTCAAATCTCGCCAAAGTGTTTCTAAATAGAAGATTGGGGATTATTTTACCTCTTAACTGCCGCCCACTGGGTAATCGGTGCCAGGAGTTTCCAACCAAAATCGCAAGATAAATCGCCAATTCAAACCGATCGAAGTATAGAATCAGGAAAAAGCAAGCAGCAGGGATTCAAGCATGAATGAGGCCGATCGCACGCGAGTCGAAACATTCATCACGCGCTGGGCAGGTTCTAGCGGTAACGAACGGGCAAACTACCAGTTGTTTTTTGCGGAAATGTGCGAGGCGCTGGGAGTCGATCGCCCTTTTGATAAAGGCAGAATTCCCAACGATCCCTACTGCTTTGATAAAGATGTCAAAATTTTTCACCCCAGCGGCAAAGTAACTCCGGGGTTTATTGACTTTTACAAAGCCGAGCATTTTTTAATCGAGGCAAAACAGGGCGGAACAACGAGCAAAAAGGGAACGGCCAAGCGGGGGACAAATACCTATTTGCGAGAGATGGAAAAAGCGTTTGTGCAGGCAGTTGCCTATACCCGCAGTCTCAGCAGCAAACCGCCGTTTTTGTTAACTTGCGATATTGGCGATCATTTTGAATTATGGATGGGGTTTAGCGGCGATTATGGCGGCTATGGGGCGCGGCGAGAAATTGGGCTAATTGAGTTGCAGAAAGCCGATGTTTTCGATTTGTTTGTCGATATTTTTAGCAATCCGCAGCAGCGCAATCCAGAGAAAATTGCGGCGCGGGTGACGCGGGAAGTGGCGGCGGATTTGGCAGAGTTGGCGAAGCGGATGGAGGCGAATGTCGATCCGCAGCAAGTCGCCCAGTTTTTGATGCGCTGTATTTTCACCATGTTTGCTGAGGATGTGGGGTTGTTGAAAGAACATTTGTTTACGCAGGCGCTGGAAACGCGATGGATTCTCAATCCGAAGACGTTTAAGCCGGAGGTAGAGGCGCTGTGGGAGGCGATGAATGAGGGAACGAGTTTTGGCTTTCATGGCAAACTGTTGCGGTTTAATGGCGGATTGTTTGCCGAGTCGCAGGCGTTTGCGCTGACAAAGGCGCAGTTGGAAGTTTTGTTGCAGGCGGCGAAGCGGGATTGGTGCAATGTGGAACCGGCGATTTTTGGGACGTTGTTGGAAAGGGCGCTGGATTCGAGGGAACGGAGTAAGTTGGGGGCTCATTATACGCCGCGATCGTATGTGGAACGGTTGGTAAAGCCTGTGGTGATGGAACCTTTGGGCGATCGCTGGATTGCGGTACAAGCGGAGGTTAAACAGTTGCTCAACGCGGGGGAATCGGAACCGACTGCAAATCAAAGGAAAAAGGCGAGCTCAGTTTTAGAAGCATTTCTGACGGAGTTACAACAGGTGAAGATTCTCGATCCGGCGTGCGGATCGGGTAATTTCCTTTATGTGACGTTGGATTTGTTGAAAGGGTTGGAATCGGAGGTGTTGCGGCGCTTGGAGGATGTCACCGGATCGGCGCAGTTGCGGTTAGATATTGCTCAAGTTAATCCGAGTCAGTTTTTGGGAATTGAGATCAATCCTAGGGCGGCGGCGATCGCGGATTTGGTGATTTGGATTGGGTATTTGCAGTGGCATTTTCGGCGGTTTGGCGCCATTCCGCCGATCGAACCGGTGCTGCGGGAGTACAACAATATTGAATGCCGGGATGCGGTGTTGGCCTATGACGGGAGGGCACCGGATGTGGATGCGGCGGGGAAGGTGAGAACTCGCTGGGGCGGACGGATGATGAAGAGTCCGGTGACGGGAGAAGATATTCCCGATGCGAGCGATCAGATTCCCATTTATCGGTATATTAATGCACGCCCCGCAGAGTGGCAGGAGGCAGATTATGTTGTGAGTAATCCTCCATTTATAGTAGATAAGCGTATGAATAACATATTAGGAGATGAATATGTTAGTTCTCTAAGAAAAGTTTATATCGATTCACTCACAGCCTGTGATTTTGTGATGTTTTGGTGGAATAAAGCTGCTTATCTTCTTACGCAAGGAAAACTTCAATCATTTGGCTTTATTACAACTAATAGTATCACGCAAATATTTAACCGCAGAGTTTTAGATAAGTATCTGAATCAAATTTCTATTATTTTTGCAATTTCCGATCATCCTTGGGTCATTAGCGATGATGGTGCAGCAGTAAGAATTGCAATGACGGTTGCTGTTGCTGGCATCAAAGAGGGTTTACTTGCCAAAATTATATATGAATGCTTCAATAAAGAAGGGATGAATGATGTTATTTTTAAAGAAAAAAAAGGATGTATTTATTCTAATTTGAGGGTTGGATTTAACTCTTCCGAGGTTGCTCCATTAGCTTCAAACCTAGGTGTGTGCAATAAGGGAGTAACAATACTTGGTGAAGGTTTCTTCCTGTCTGCCGAGGAACTCAAGCTACTGCTTCACTTAGAACCAGATGCAAAAAAAATAATCAAACTTCTCTACAAAGGTAAAGATATTACTGATAAACCCCGAAGCCTTAAAGTAGTTGATTTATATGGGTTAACTGAGAAACAGGTTCAAGATTTTTATCCAAGAATTTATCAACGAATTAGGGATGAAGTTTTTCCATTTAGAGCAGTTCAGAAGAGAAAAGCTTATCGAGATAGCTGGTGGATTTTTGCTGAACCAAGATCCCAGTTACGCAAAGCTATTGAAGGTCTTGAGCGTTATATTGCCACCGTTGAAACAGCAAAACACCGTGTATTCACTTTTCTTGCTGAAGATATATTACCCGATGTAAAACTCGCTGTCATTGCTTCAGATGATGCTTATTATTTAGGAGTTTTATCTAGCAGTGTACATCTTACGTGGGCACTTATTGCAGGTGGTACTTTAGAGGATCGCCCTGTTTACTCAAAAACTACTTGCTTCGACCCTTTCCCCTTCCCCGACCCCACGGACACCCAAAAACAAACCATCCGAGAACTCGGAGAACGCCTCGACAGCCACCGCAAACGAGTCCAAACCACTCACCCCGAAGTCACCATCACCGGGATGTACAACCTCCTCGAAAAACTCCGCCAAGGCGAACCCCTCAACGACAAAGACAAAGCCTTCAACCAAAAAGCCCTCGTCTCCACCCTCAAACAAATCCACGACGAACTCGATGCCGCCGTATTTGCCACCTATGGTTGGGAACCCACCCTCACCGACGACCAAATCCTGGAAAACCTCGTCACCCTCAACGCCCAACGCGCCCAAGAAGAACGCAACGGACTGATTCGCTGGCTGCGTCCCGACTACCAAGCCCCAGGCGAAACCTACGTGCAACCATCCCTTGCAGGTATCACCACCGAAACCGAAACCTCGATCGCCCCCACGGAACAACAACCCTTCCCCAAAACCCTCAAAGAGCAACTTTGGGCCATCCGCGACTTATTCCGCACCCAAAGCGGCGAATGGACAGCCGCCCAAGTCACCGCCCATTTCAAAGCAGCCAGCCGCAAACAAAAAGTCATTCTCGACTGTCTAGAAAGCTTGGAAGATTTGGGGATTTTGCTCAGTCATAATGAAGGTGGCGTGCAATATTGGTATCTCCCAACCTGATGGAATTGCAAAAACTTGTAGCTTACGCTAGGGGGTTTGAAGGCGATCGCCCTTACCGGAAAACTGGGTTTAAAGCCCCGTCCTTCTAGGACGGCTTTTCCTCTTTAAGTTTATCAATCCAGTCTTCTACAAGTTGGGTCATTGTTTTTTCTTTCTGTTTGGCAATTCTCCGCAACTTCTCTAGCCGACTCACGACAATGCGAATACTTAATCTTTCTCTGACCATTTGGCTACCCAATTGCTACCTATTATGTTATCATAGTTAGCATGAAAACATTGAAGTTCAAGCTATATCAAAGCAACCAAAATAAACACCTCAAGCAAAGTATCAATGCTGCCGGAGTGATTTATAACCATTGCATTGCACTTCACAAACGGTACTACCGGATGTGGGGTAAGCACTTGAATTGCAGCAAACTTCAAAGTCATATCGCCAAACTCAGAAAGCGTAAAGCATTCTGGCAACAGGTTGGATCTCAGGCTGTACAGGATATCTGTCAACGCATTGAGAAAGCCTATCAACTGTTCTTTAAGCATCACAAGAAAGGAGTTAGACCTCCCGGATTCAAGAAAGTTCGCAGATACAAATCGTTCACTCTCAAGCAAGCTGGCTACAAATTATTAGGCGGCAATCGAATTAAGATTGGGAATCGCGTTTATCAGTATTGGAATTCCAGAGAGAGAGAAGGGAAGGTTAAGACGTTAACCATTAAACGCACGACATTAGGAGAGCTATTTATGGTTGTGGTCGTTGACAGCGTTGAAGAACCTGAAACCAAAGTCGAGACGAGTAGAATCGCTGGCTTTGATTTCGGCTTGAAAACGTTTCTCACCTGCTCAGATGGAACAAAAATCGAATCACCGCAATTCCTGAAACAGTCCCTTAACGCTATTAAGAAAGCAAATCGTCAGCATTCCCAAAAACGGAAAGGCTCAGCGAACCGAGAAAGAGCAAGACTTAATCTAGTTCGCAAACATGAAGCCGTAGTGAATCGTCGCTCTGATTGGTTCTGGAAATTGGCTCACGAACTAACTGATAAGTTCGACGTGCTGTGCTTTGAGACGTTGAATCTAAAAGGAATGCAACGACTTTGGGGACGTAAAATTTCAGACATTGCATTCGGCGAATTTCTCCAAATTCTCGAATGGGTTGCCAAAAAGAAAGGAAAAGAAGTAGTTTTCATCGACCGTTGGTATCCATCTAGTAAGACTTGCTCGCATTGTGGACAGGTTCTGAAAGAGTTGGATTTGTCAGTTCGTGAATGGCGCTGTCCGTCCTGTCAAAGGGTGAACGACAGAGACGAGAACGCGGCGATAAATATTTGTGTGGTTGGGGCATCAACCGCTAAGTTAGGTGATGTTAGACAGGCTATGCCTGCAATTGCTGTCTGAGCTTAGAATCCCTTCGCCTTTAGGCAGGGGAGTATGTCAAGTTCTTCATGCTTTCCAAAAGAAAACTCAGAAGACAGCCAAGAAAAATATCGAAATTGGACAGAAACGCTACCAACAGTTGTTACAAAATCGTTTAAATTCAAGAGAACCAGAACCATGAGTGAAAATACTATTACCCAAGCAACCGATAATATCTTTCTCGATCTGGGATTTTCAGCAGAAGAAGCTGATAACTTACTAATCAGATCGCAACTCATGCTCGCCCTGCTTCATCAGATTAAACATCACCGTTGGACGATCGACCAAACTGCTCAACATCTCAAACAGTCAAACGACCAAATCAAAGCTCTAACTCAAGGTAAAATAGGGGAATTCTCGGTTGATACTCTGATCGCAATGCTAAACCAAGTAGGCATGACTGTCAAAATCGAAATTTGCCCGCCCGGTAGCTTAGAGCGAGATTAGAGAGATAGAGATCGGTAAGTTTTGCTTTGCGCTTGTTATCATGAGCTTATCCAGCAAGAGGTTATCTAATGCTAGAAACCACCATCCTAGAAACCCTGGTCAAGTTGCCAGATTCCCTGAAACAGGAAGTTTTGCACTATGTAGAATTCTTGGCTGCAAAATATGCAAATAATGAGGTTGCCGTAAATCCTCCTCAAAAGAAACGTCAAGCCGGGATGATGAAAGGCACGTTTGTCTTACCGCTTGCTGATGATTTTGATGCACCATTAGAGGATTTGCAGGAGTATATGGAATGAGTGCATTGCTCCTCGATACTCACACTTTTATTTGGTTTTCAGAAAATGCTCCTAACCTATCAGTTACCTTGAAGGAGCAGATTGAAGCCGCCGATATAGTCTATTTGAGTATTGCCAGTCTTTGGGAAATTGCCATCAAAATCAGCATTGGTAAATTGACACTGCAAGCAGACTATGCAGACATCGAACCTCAGTTACCTGCTGCTGGCATCTTATTACTGCCAATTTCCTTTGCGGATACTGTACTGGTTCGCAATCTACCATTCCACCATCGCGATCCATTCGATCGCATTTTAATTGCCCAATCCATTAATCATGCTTTAGTTTTAGTCAGCCGTGATGAAGTGTTTGATGCTTATGCTGTTCAAAGACTATGGTTATAAACTAGATTATTATCGCCAATGGCATTGACCAGATCGATTGTAAAAGAGTAAAATAAATTATATAATTACTCCCAAAAAGTTTCCATGCCTCCCCAAGAAATCCTCCTACAATACTGGCGCGAACTTGCCCCCGCCGATCGCGCAAAAGTCCTTCACTTTACCCAAGCTCTAGCGCTCAAATCTTCACCTGAATTTACCCCCAAAACACAACTCGGTCAAACCTTGTGGAAACTTCGCCAACGGGCGATCGCCAACGGTATGAAACTCCTCAATGAAGTTGAGTTAGAGCAAGAAATTGCCGATCGTCGAGGTGGCTACGGTGTCTGGTAAACTAACTTATCTGGATCTCTATTCCATTTGCAAATACTCCAAAACCAGCAACCGCAAATAGTCTAGCATTCGGATATAAGACCGCATTTGAAGATAGCCCGATCGCGTCTCATCATAAAACTGAGCGATCGCAGAACGATCGAACACCCGAAGCTGATGTAAGTCTGCGATCGCTTGCTCGCGATTCTCAACCTCTGCGCGCTCCTCAATCTGACTAGCATAACCGCGAATACTTACTGTTACTAACTCCAGAGCCTCCAGAAACGAAAAATCTTCCTCAGAACCAAGATACCTCTGAGATATCTCTTTGCGCTCTAATTTAGTGTTTTGATAGTCAACCCTCAACTGTGCCAAAAGTTGCACAATAATATCTTGTTGAATCGCTAATTTGTTCGGAACTTGTGCCATATCGCTATTCCTCATTAATGCCATAAGTCACGATTTTCTCAACACCATACTGGTCAGGTCGCACAATTAAAAACTCATTGCCCTTTCGGTAAACAGCGGCTCCATCCTGCCGAGATCCCGTGCGAGGAACTCTTACAGCACCTCTGGTGTTGAAGTTGTGTGCTTTACGCAAATATTTGAGTGGATCAAATCCTTTTCTTTGTGAATGGTCTAACACACTTTGGGCCACAGTTCGATAAGTTCCTCTATCCCATTCAGACAGATATTGCTGTAGTTCGATAACTTCAGTGTTGGAATAGTCTTCAAACAGTCGATTTAAATAAGGATCTACAGATGATTCGTCTGGCATTATCACTCTCATTCCAGAGGATATTATTGATTATAGCTTTATTAGAAAAAGATCGATCGCATTTTACATCAAATCCACTCTTAATCGGAATGATTCATCTCTCTCATCTCTTCCTCTGTGTTCTCTGCGTACTCTGTGGTTAAATCATTCCGAGCCAATCAGAATTGGTATTACCCCTTAACAACCGCCCACTGAGTCACCGGTGCAAGCGGTTTCCAACCCTGAAAAGAACCGATCGCCCCTACTCGCTGAATCCCAATTCTAATGAGTTCCCCGCCATAACGATCGTGCCATTGCAAAACTTTAAACTCGCTCTCAACTGTCACGGCATTAACAACTAATCGGCCGCCTTCACCTAAAGCATTCCAGCAAGTTTCCAGCAAAGCTTCTGCAGTGACACCGCCGCCGATGAAAATAGCATCCGGTTGAGGCAAGTTTGTCAGGGCTTCCGGCGCTGATCCCGCCACGATTTCGAGTTCGGGAACACCGAAAGTCGAGGCATTTTCAGCGATGTATTGCAATCGAGTCGGATGGCGTTCGATCGCGATCGCCCTGCACCGAGGATGACTCCGCATCCATTCGATCGCGATCGAACCGCAGCCCGCCCCCACATCCCAAAGCAACTCTCCGGGAATCGGTGCTAACGTTGACAGAGTAACGGCTCTAACCTCCCGCTTGGTAAGTTGTCCGTCGTGGCGATAAGCAGTATCCGCCAAACCGGAGGTACGAGGGAAAATCACAGTTGGTCGATCGGCTGCAACTGCGATCGCGATTGTGTTCAAATCCGCCAAATCCACTGCATTCCAGGCTGCTGCTACCCTCTCGATCCGCCGTTCCGCTCCCGCTCCCATCCGCTCGAACACGGTCATCAAACTGCTGCCAAACCCCCGCTGCGTCAACAATTGGGCAACCTTTCCCGGCGTGTGCCTGTCAGCGCTCAACACCAGCAAGCGCGCCCCTGGCGAGAAAGCAAGGGCGATCGATGCGATCGGGCGATTTGTCAAACTGAAAGTCTCAACCTGGGCTAGTGGCCAACCCAAACGGGCGCAAGCAAGGCTAAAAGCCGATGCTGCCGGAATCACAGTCATTTCCGAAATGGGAATCTGGCGCGACAGCGTGACGCCGATGCCGTGACACATCGGATCGCCGCTTGCTAGTACGCACACAGACTGTCCCCGGCGACGGAGGATGTCGTCAACTGTTGTCTGCAAAGGCGATGCCCAGAGCAATTTTTCGCGGCTGTCGTCGCTTGGTAGCATTGCTAGGTGACGGGCGCCACCAACAACGATTTGAGATCGAGAGAGGAGGGTAGAGGCGATCGCACTCAATCCCGAAAGTCCGTCTTCGCCAATCCCCACCACCGAAAGCCATTTGTGCATTGAATCCTTACTGCTAATCTCGTTTCCGGCTGCATCGGAATCATCAAACTCAATAGTCATCACTCATTAGTTATTAGTTATTAGTTGTTAATCACATTATTTCCGCTAGAACAACCCGAATAAAATTGATTTAGAGTGAGGAATTCATTCCTCATAAAACTCTGTGGGACTGAATTATTGACTACAAAATTTATAACTGACATCTTGCACAATTTTCAATAATAGGCATCTTGCCTGTTCCACAAAGAGTATATTTCTTCTTGTGGGGAGTAGGGGTTGGGCATCCTGCCCGCCCGTGAAACGGTTATTAATAATGGTACAAGATGTGAGTTATAACGGTTATTTTACCGGACGAGATATCCTAATAAAGTCTCTAAATATTTTTCCCCAAACAAAAAGCGCCCCTATTTCTAGGAGCGCTTTTTGTTAATCAAAAACTAAAACTTAGCCATTGATAGAAGGAGCAACCAAAGCTACGGGAGTTGTTTCACCAGCAGCCAAGTCAAGCGGGAAGTTGTGAGCATTGCGCTCGTGCATTACTTCCATACCCAAGTTAGCGCGGTTGATGACATCAGCCCAAGTATTGATAACACGACCTTGCGAGTCGATAATCGATTGGTTGAAGTTGAAACCGTTCAAGTTGAA
>NZ_JAUBOV010000095.1:0-25011 GCF_036700405.1 Microcoleus sp. T3_D1 | reverse complement strand
TTTACCAGTTTGACTTCGATACCTCTTTCTTCGAGAATTTGAAAGGCACTTATCCAATAGACTCCTGTCGATTCCATCGCTATGGTCTCTACTCGACATTCCAACAACCAAGACGCCATCTCAATTAAGTCAGGCGTAAAACAGCCAAATTTACGCACATTCTGTGGCGTTCTATCCGGTGGGACACACACCCAATGTTCTTCTGACCCGATATCTATGCCTGCGGCATTTGGGTTAATCTGTGTGAAATTGGACATTTCACCCCCAACAGGTTTGTTGGTCTGGCGTCTGCTCATTAGATGACTCCCCTTCGCGCTCAAACTTTTAGGTGTCCCGATCGGTGGGCCGAAGAGATGTTATATTCTCCTAAACGGGATAGGGAATTACCCCTTCACCAATGTCATAACCATCATGCCCACGACCACGCTCTAAATCAGGCTCACAATCGCACCATTGACTTGTCGGTCTTACTCTCAGGACACAGGGATAATATATCCGATCGCTGGCCACTTTTGGGCTAGCTTTACTGTTTCTTTTATTCATAACCGGCGTGCGACGCCGGTGGAACGCTCTTAAGAGGACTAATGAGTTCTTCAGTCCTCTTAAGAGGACTTTCGCTTTGAGACAGGGGTTTCAACCCCTGTCGGACTTTCGGTTTGACCTTAAGTTGACATCTATGAGCATTGCAGTGTCCTCGGTATCATTCCGGTGCAACCGGAATTGATATCACACAGGGTGCGGCGGCTTTTTTCAACCATTCAATTGTTGCTGCATCAAGTACGGGTTCCAGTTTCTCGACTACAGCAGCATGATAATTATTCAACCATGCTAGTTGAGTCTTTGACAGTCGATCGACATTTATTAATTTGCGCTCAAACGGAATATACGTCAGCGATTCAAATCCGTACCAAACCGTACCGTTTTTTGATGGCATTTCCCTGACAACATAGAGATTTTCGATGCGAATTCCGCCCCATCCTGGTTCGTAATATCCCGGTTCGATGCTCGTTACCATTCCGGCTTCTAGGGGATATTGTACCGATTTGCTGATGCCGTTTGGCCCTTCGTGACCGGCTAAAAACGCGCCGACTCCGTGCCCTGTACCGTGTCCGTAGTCTAGCTGTTCTTGCCATAATACCGCACGGGCGATCGCATCTAATTGCGCTCCCGTTGTTCCTTTGGGGAATTGCTGCATTGCACAGTTGATGTGCGCGATTAACACTGTGGTGTAGTGTTCTATTTGTAGCGCCGTCGGTTCTCCGATACTTACTGTTCTCGTATCGTCGGTTGTACCTGCTAAATATTGTGCGCCTGAGTCCAATAACAGCAGTTCGCCCGGTTTTAACGTTATTTCAGGGCTGGGGGTTCCGTAATGTACGATCGAGCTATTGGCTCCCGCACCGGCGATCGTTCTAAAAGTTAAAGTCTGAAAATCAGTTTCTTGCTGGTAAAAATTTTCGATGCTTTCTTTGACATCAAACTCGGTAACTACCTTACCATTTTCTAGCTGTTCTGTCAACCACTTTAAAGTCAAAGTTTTCGCTCGACTTGCTTTAAAATTGGCTGATTTCATCTGCTCAATTTCTACGGGATTTTTGCGAGCTTTCATCCCTTCTACCGGATGTGACTTAAAAACTATTTCGATGTTGTAAAACTGTGCTTCTTGATGGTTTAATATTAACTGGTACGTGCCTGCTGTGCTGTGTTTTGGGTCTAAAAGTACCCGAACTTTATGTGGCAAATTTACGCAAGTCTCTAATGTATGCGGATAGTCGGCGTAGGGAAGCAAAGTTACATCCGCCCGCAATTCTTGCTTGATTTCTAGCGAAATCCGTTCGGGATTTGTAAACAAAAACGCTGAATCTGTGGTGACAATGGCATAGGATATGAAAATGGGAATGTGGGGAATATCCGAGCCTCGGAGATTGAACAGCCACGCTATTTGATTCAGGTTGGTAATTGGAAGCACATCAATGTTGGCTTTTTGCATCGCTTCCCTGACTCTGGCTAATTTTTCGGCGGCGGTTTCTCCTGTCAGGGATACAGGTAAGCTAAATATGGGCTCTGCATCAATTGCGGGTAAAGTCTCTGCTGTTTGCCAAGGAGTTTGCGATCGCACTTTGTCTGTCAAATTCTCCGGGATTGGTATGAGCTCAATCTCCGCCGTTGCAAATTTTTTCACCCAATTTTGATATTGCTCTGTCGCTACGGTAAATGGGTCAAAACCAAGGCGAATTTTCCTTGATTTTTCTGCCGATTCTACAGCCAGTTTTTCTAAAGTTTCAATTAAGGTTGAATTTCCTTCTAAGCCGAGTTTCGATATTTGAATAATTCCCGTATCGACTTGCAATTCGGCTTGTTCGTAATAGCGGGAATCCACAAACAACCAAGCGGAATCTTTGCCCACCAACAAATCGCCGGCGGAACCCGTAAAACCGCACATCCAAGCTCGCCGCTGCTTCGCTGCTGGAACTGATAAGTTTAAATGTTCGTCAACCGCTGGGATGTAATAGCAATCTAAGTCGTAATCTGCCATCAAATCACGCAAGTCTGCCAGTTTTGCAGCGGAGGTATCTTGGATATTTGTATTTGCTTTTAAATTAGTGGCAACCATGTTGAATCTTCCTATTTTACTTGTTTAAAATTGTCTTCAAACCTTTAACTAATCTCCTAATACCTGCGGTGGCGGTTGCTTTTTCCAAAGCACCGTAAGCAACGCGCAAATAGCAGCCACTATCCATGCCGAAGGTTGTACCGGGAAGCACTGCTACGTGATATTCGCGAATTAATTGTTCTACTAATTCCATTGTATCGAGTTCAGTATCAACTTTCAAGAAAAAGTAGAAGGCTCCGGCGGCTGGGGAAATTGTACACAAGTTTTGGATGGTATTGAGTTCGTCTAATACGAGTTGTCGCACAGATGCGATCGCCCTTACATAATTATCGCAGTAACCTCTACCAACTTGCAAGGCTCCCAGGGCTGCATACTGAGAAATTACCGGCGGACAAATCAAGATTGTATCTTGAATCTTTCTCACAGAAACGAGCAAGTGTTCTGGGATTACCATATACCCGATCCGCCAACTCGCAAAACCGTAGGCTTTGGAGAGGCTAAACAGAGAAATTGTATGTTCGCTGCTGTTGGGAAAAGCGGCGGGCGAACAGTGTTTGACACCGTTATAAGTAAAATATTCGTAAGCTTCATCGCTGATGTGATAAATGTTGTGCTGGCGACAAATTTCGTTAACTTCCCGGAGTGCTTCGCCCGGATAAACGACGCCAGTTGGGTTGTTAGGTGAAACGGTGACGATGGCTCGCGTTTTGTCGGTAATTGCTTTTTTTATAGCATCGATATTAAGTTGATAGTTGGCGTCGGTTTCTACTATCACTGGTCGGCAATTTGCCATAATTGCCGCCATTTCGTGATTGAAGTAATAAGGTGATTGGATAATAACTTCGTCTCCCGCAGAAGTGATGGCGAGAATAGCGTTGGTAAATCCCATGTTGCTGCCTGCGGTAACGACAATGCAGTTTGTGCTGTTAATTTCTATGTCGTTATCGGTTTTAAGTTTGGCTGCAATAGCATCTTGTAATTGTGGAATTCCTTCCACGGCTTTGTATTTGTGATTATCGGGATTTGCAAAGAATTCGGGGATTTTTTCAAATGATTCTTGTGGCGGATTGTAGTAAACTACGCCTTGTCCTAATGATATCGTTCCCGGATTTTGGCGAATCAGTTCGCCAACTACTGGAATTATGGGCGACTGTACCGATTGCATTCTAGTGGGGTAATTTTTCATATAATATTTGTTTCTTGGGGCGTTAAGTAGATTGACAGAACTTACAGATTAGAACCCCGAAGTATTGCAGAAGTCGGGGTTGTGGGGATTTTTTTTTGAGATTATTTAATGATTTACGCTATCGCAAATCCAGTAAATTGCCGTACATAAGGCGCTCGAAATCCCAACACAATATCTGTTTGAGGGACTCCAAATTCTAGAAATTGATTGGCAATTCCTACTTCCGTAAAATCGCGCTGAATCCAAATCTTTCCATCTTTGATATCAACATGAATGGGACATCCATGAATTCGTTCTTCATCCCGCCATCCCACATACAACAATAAATAGCGGTCGCGTTCCGTATCGAAAACAATTTCAGTGGTTTCTACATCTTGCTCAGACTGCTCTGTCGCGTGTTGATGTATGACTTTCTGAACTAACTGGCGATAATCTAATCTTTCCATAATGTTATCTCCTGTCCCTTCACATGAAAAACCAGCATCTTTATTTGATATCGTTCTAACACAGTTTGAACAAACGAGTCTGTAAAAAAATCTTGATAGATATCTGTAGGCACTGCCAAATACAGCACTCGTTCTGATTCCAATTTTTCCAATGCTACTCGATAATTAAGAAATTGACCAACAGCCGTATGGAATTCTGACAGCGCCGACAAGCCCACAAAACTTTTTACTTCTACTGCTATTTTTTGCCTCCCCTTTTCGGCAGAAAGTAATTTCTCTCCTCCCAAATCTATCTGCATTTTTACTTGAGAAGTTACTTTTAGAAACAGAGGATCGTGAGTAATTGTCCATCCATCTTTCTCCAAAGCCGCACGTACTGTGTTGTGAAAGATATCTTTGGCTGACATGATTTAAAAAACTGTTTTACTATATTCAAAAAGTATCTATTGCGATAATTATAACTTAGCAAGTGCCGACAAACAAGTAAAAAGTCTAAATTTTTGACTAAATTATAGATTGAAAATAGCGATCGTGCTAAAATGAAATATCAGCTCATAACAGGAGAAAGTTCCTATGTCAACGATGACTGTCAAAGATGTTGAGCAAGTTCAAACCGCTTTTTCCGAAGCGGGTTTAGATTACCAAATTGAACTAGAAGACGGGAGACTTTCAATTATGGGCCCATCTGACATCGTATCTAGTGAAATCAGCAGCCGTCTCATTGCCTTTCTTTTCGCTTGGGTAAATCCCCGCCGTCTCGGACGAGTTTTTGACTCCGCAGGCGGCTTTATTATGCCAGATACTAACGTCAAAGCGCCCGATGTTTCCTTTGTGCGCGCCGCACGATTGCGCCAAAGTCCGCGTTATTTTGGACAGTTGGTTCCCGATTTGGTGGTAGAGATTAAGTCTCAAAGCGATCGCACGCAGCCTATCGAAACCAAGGTTTTGAAGTTTGTTGAGCTCGGAGCGATTGTTGGAATTGCGATCGATCCTGATGCAGAAACAGTGAAGATTTATCGAGCGGCTGGCGAACCACAAATTTTACAAAATGGCGATATCTTAACATTACCAGAACTTTTCCCCGGTTGGGAATTGCCCGTTTCAGAATTGTGGCCTCCTATCTTTACAGAAGAAGAAACACAATTCTAGACAAACTACAATATATCGCAAAAAGTAGAGACTTAAACTCTTTCAACTTCTATTCTAGAACCTTGGGGGGATTTAGACACTTTAACTTGTGCGGGCAATCTTTCGCCCAATTCTCGAACGTGGGTAATCACTCCAATCAGCCTGTCTCGCTGCCGCAAAGATTCTAGAATTTGAGTAACGCTTTCGAGAGTTTCGGTATCTAAAGTACCAAATCCTTCATCGAGAAACAAGCTGCCCAAGTGAGCTCCTTGAGACAGTTTTTCTGACAAAGCTAAAGCCATTGATAGGGAAGTTGCAAAGGTTTCGCCACCGGAAAGGGTTCGCACTCGTCTAGCTTCCCCGCCGTTCCAATTATCTGCTACCCAGTATTCGCCGTCTTGGTTTTTTAGTTTGTAGCGATTTTCGGTTAATTCTTGCAAAATTAATGTGGCGCTGCCGACTAATTCTGCTTCTAAATGTTCTAAAATGTAGGATTGAAATTCGTTGGATTTGAGATTCTGCGCTAAGGTGTGATAAGTTTGCTCTTGTTCTGTGAAATTTGTGATTTGCTGTGACAGTCTTTCGGCTTGTTCGAGATTTTGGGCTGCTACTTGAATCCAAGCTAAAAGTTCGGCGCGGTTGTTGTTGGCTTGTTTGAGGTTTTCTTGGGCGGTATGTTTTGCCGTTCGCACTTGTGCTAAAGTATTTTCATCGGTAGTTCTGCCTGCGATCGCCTCGCTCAAATCTTTCGCCCGCGTCTCTAACTGAATTTTTGATTCGCGGTGAGAGCGAATAGCATTTTCCCATTCTGATTGTTCCTTAACTGTCGCAACCGCTGCTAAAAATGTCTCTTCTGTGAAATCAGCCGCCGTTAATTTTGCGGACCAATCCAGGTTTAGCTGCTGTTTATGAGCCTGGGCTTGCCCAAAAGCCTCTCCAGCTTGTTGCTCTCTCTCTGCGGCTTGAATAACCTTATTTTGAGCAGTTTGATAGGATTTTTCGGCAACTTTTAGCAGATTTGCCAAGTCTTGCTTGTCTTGTTCTAAGACTTTTGCTAAATTAGCATAAGGTTGATATTCGGTAATTTGATAAAGCGCATTTACACAACTTTGGAACTGCTGCTGGCGGCGGTCTGATTCGGCGATCGCATCTTGATATTCTTGCTGTTTAGCTGCTTGAGTCGCCACCGCAAAATTAAATCTTTCCTGAAAATTATCATATTCCAATGATGCCAGTTGGAACTGCTGTTCGGTTTCGCGGTATTGGCGATCGCTCTCTTTAAGGATTGCCAACTCCTGCTGCAACCCCAAGCTTTCCCACTGAGGATTTTCCAGAACTTGAGTGATTTGCTGCTGCAATTCGGCAACTCTATTCGCAGTTAATTCGAGCATTTGAGCAATTTCCGACTCTTTTTGCTGGCAAGCTGAAGCTGTACTTTTTGCCTCAGCAGCCAACCTTTGAGCATCTTGAAAAAGCTGATTTGCCGCCGCAAATTTCCGCCGCAAACCAGCGACATCGACAATATTAGAATCTGGCAAAGGAGGGAGGCTCTCGCTCTCAGGATGCACCCCCCCGCACACCGGGCAAGTATCGCCAGAATTAAGCGACATTCTGATAGCAGCCACACTCTCTAAACGTGCCGCTTCCGCATTAGCGGTTTCCGCCACCTCTAACTCGCGGGCGCACTCTTTTAGCCTGAGTTCAACGGCTTCTAAATTAGTGGTAGCCTTCACATAATTTTGTTGAGCTTTTTCCTTATCTGCCAGAGATTTATCCAACTGTTCTTGCTGACTCTTTTGCTGCTTGGTAAGTAGCTGAAGTTCCATCAATAAGGGTGAAATTTGCTGCAATTGCTCTAAACGCTTTCCTCCCCGCGCATACTGTTCGAGCTGTGCCGCTGCTTGAGTAACTCGAAAACCCGCACCTTGAATTTTAGTGTTAGCAGTTTGCAGGTCTTTATCTGCTGCCATAAAAAGGCGGAGTTTTTCCTGTTGAATTTTTTGGGCCAGCGCCACTTCTTTTTCTAATTGAGCGCGCTGTTCTTCATATACTTTAGCAGTAGCTAGAGCATCTTCGCGAGCCTTAATTTGTGGCGCTAGCACCTCTTCTTTGGCTTTTGCCGCGTCAAGTTGCTGCTGCTCTACTGCCAGCTCAGAGCGAGCTTTAATTAACTGCTTTCGCGCTGCCACCGAGGCACTTTGGGCAGTTTCATACTGACTGCGAGCCGATCGCACTAAAGCCCAATCTCCCTGTAAATGATTGGCAGCTTGCGCTCTTTCTAAACGCTGTGCTAAAATTGTAACCTCGGCGGAATTAGCATTTAATTTAGCCAGTTGTTGTTGCAGCTCTTGCCAGCGAGCGAGTTGCGAAAATAGCTGTTCCTCTTCATCTAGATCCTTCTGAGCTTTCATAACGGCGCGATCGAGCTCAGGCAACTGCTGCTCTAAAATCACAAGTTGCGATCGTCTTTGATCCACCTCATCCGCCGTCGGCGCACTTAACTCACCTAGCTGCCTTTCCACCATTTCCCGTTCCTGTTTCAGCAGCTTTGCGAGTTCATTTGTTTCCTTCCGCATCTGCTCAAAAATCTCAAATCCGGCTAGCTGTCGCAAAATTTCCCGGCGTTTTGATGTATCCCCTTTAATAAACTCATCAAACTTGCCTTGAGGTAGAACAATTGCTCGCGTAAAAGTATCAAAATCCATTCCTAAAATCTGTTCAATGGTATTTTGAACAGCAACGATACTCGTCCCCAAAGTTTCCCATTGGCCATTTTGCCAGTTGTCCAAAATCACCTTATTTTCGGGAGATTTCGGACGGAAACGCCACCTTCGCGTCACCCGATACTGTGCCGAACCCACAGCAAAACGCAACTGCACTTTTAAATTTTCGCTGCCTTGACTCGCCAAATCACTTACTTGTTTGCCACTGCGAGTAGTAGTGCCAAAAAGAGCGTAAGTCATGGCATCTAGCAGTGAAGATTTGCCCGCACCTGTAGCACCAGTAATTGCAAACAAATCGAGTTGAGAAAAATCTAAACGCTGTTCGCGGTGGAAGCTGGTAAATCCTTCGAGAATAAGTTCGAGTGGACGCATACTGATTTTAGATTTTAGATTTGGGGTTTTAGATTGTTATATTCCGGTCTAGTGTCTTCCTTCTACAGTCTTCCCGATCCCCCCTAACCCCCCTTAACAAGGGGGGAACAAGAGTATTATCAAAGTCAACCCCTACTCCCCTTCTTAAGGGGGATTTAGGGGGATCTAGACTCGACTACAAGCGACATTGAGCGTGGGTTTCAGTCTTAAAACTATGTGAAATTTGAGAGTGTAGGTTGTATCTTTTTACCCATTTAATTGTTAACTGTTTCCTTAAACTTCTTGTACAAATTTTTAAATTCCTCCAATACTGCCGGTTTCGGTGTCGTTCCCAATCGGTTTTGGTAATAGTTGCAAAACTCGGCTGCCGGATCGAAATTATTGGGATCGATATTAGTTATTTCGGTTGGTTCTAGCGCTGCATCTGGATAGCGCGGTTCAATTAACAGCGCTTGAGAACAGATTTGGCGCACTCGATCGGCAAGTCCGATTTGCGGACTGTCCAGTTCGACAATTACTTTCAAGAAACCCGGATGATACTGATGAGCTTGTAAAGTTTCATCGAGATTGTCGTTATGACATTTAAGCACTTTTAACGGCTTGTGGCAAGCCACAGGCTTAAATTCCACCTTTGGCTGACTTCCCGGCTCCACTTCTATCAAGCAAAATCCTTTTTCCTGTTCCGCTTCTCCAAAATCTAACTGAATCAAAGAACCGGAATAATAAGCGGGAGAAGTCTCAGAAATCCGCTGGTGAATGTGGATGTGTCCGAGGGCAACATACTGAGCTTCTGGCGGCAGAGTTTCCGATGAGAGCAGGTATTTTTCTCGCGTGTAATAAGCGACTTCGGATTTTGCCAATCGAGCGCCGTCAATGCTCATGTGTCCCATGAGAATATTGACAGTATTGTCTCTAAAATCTCTGGTTAAATCTTCGAGTAAATATGCTACGATTTCGCGGTAATCTTTTCGGCGGTCGGCATCGCCCGACTGCCAGAGAGAATTAGCATCTAACAGTCTTTGTTCGGAAGCAAAAGGCATCGCTCCCACACAAAGTTTACCACTTTTTGTATTGAGAGTAATCGTGCCGCCGTCTGCCGATAGCCTGGGTTTGCCTAAAGCGCGAACACCGGCGAGGGAAAGCAATTGCGCGATGCTGTCGATGCGGGATGCCGAATCGTGATTACCGGCGATCGCAATTGCGGGAATTCCGGCTGCTTGGAGTTCGCAGAAAAAGTTATAAGCAATGCGTTCGGCGTAAGCGGGAGGGTTGGGTACGTCGAAAATGTCGCCGGCAACGAGCACAGCATCGACATCCAAGGCTTTTGCTTGCTTCAAAATCTGTTCGAGGGCGATCGCAATTTCGGAAGTGCGATCGATCCCTCGGAAACGCCGCCCTAAATGCCAGTCAGCAGTATGAATTATTCGCATAGTACAAGTGAATTTCAGACTCGATGTATTCTATCACTTATATTCAGTCCGACGGACGGTTAACTCGAATCAGCATACCTCTCAAAGTTTCCAGATTAGAAATAGCCTCATTAATCCGCGCCGCCAGCCGCTGCCAATTTTGATCGCTCGTGCATACAATAATCCCATTATGGTCAGAACTTAACCTGTGCAGTCGAATAAAATCTGGTCGGTTTAGTGTCACAATGGCGCGATTCGTGCTAACAGCAAAAGCTAGAACTTCTTCATCAGGAATCTTTTGATTGGCCTTCCCCGCTTCTTGAACTGTAAGGACATCATGCCCAAAATTACGCAGTATTTTTACGACCGGAAGAGGGTATTGTTCATCTGCATAAATACGCGCCACAGTTTATGCCTCTTCTTGTTCTCTAATTGCTCGGTCTATCTCATCCACGTGTGCCTCAGCATAAGCAAAACCATTTACTAAATCGGCAGCACTGAGATCGGGATGACCTTCTAAAATATGAGCATCGCTAGCACCTTGACGCCGATAACTTATCAACAGCCAAACAGGAATCCGCGTTTGTCGGATACAGGCTTCGCCACCCATTACACCAGGAGTCTTTTGAATTCCCGACCAAAAATTGCTTAAACTTTGGGCTAGTAATTGTATAGCTTGAGCTTTTTCTTCGGAACTTAATGCAAGGAGTTGCGGTTGTAATTCTTTTAGTGTCATATTCGTTATTCGTACTAAGTAGTAAACACATATAATTGGGATCACTCCTCAAACTATTTTAGCACTTACCATCCCAAATTGTATTCAATATATTTCCTTACTAATCCTAGCGTACTGCACACCCAACTCGATAAAAATGTAACTCAAAACTTTCATTCAACAGGCTTCACCTCGTGAAACCGAGTATAATCAACCACCCGCCCTCCAGTCGCCGATTTCAAAAGAATATCTACAAACCGCATATTCCACATAATTTCAGACGCTACAAAAGAATGTCGCGCGTGAATAGTTTGCGAAACTGTTTCGTCAATTCCTGTTAAAGTAATTACAATTTCCGCTTGCTGTTCCATCAAGTCTTGGGCAGTAAGTTGGTACAAAGGACTGCTCTCGTCAATTGCGTGCATAACCGTCCAAGTTAATGCAAAAATCGGAGAGTGACTCCGCACCAATTGCAAATCGTAAAAACGCCGCATAAATACTCCTTCCGATGTTACCTCTTCGCGGATCAAAGTAGCTCGTTGCTGCGCTTCTAAAATTTGGTTGAAACGCTGATTTGCAGTGCGGTACATCAGAGTGGGAACACCGTTGAAAGGAGCGATCGCAGCTACGCGGCTGAAGATAACTCTAGCTGTTGGTCTGGAAAATCTCGAAAAAGCCAGTCCCGTTACCATCGCCACTCCCCACAAACCAAAAAGCGCTTGGATCGCGACTATAGTATTAGCGTAATCCGTGCGCGGATACATAGAACCGTAGCCGATCGTCGCCATTGTTTGCACGCTGAAATAAAAGGCATCTGGGAAAGAACCCGGCCGCGCGTTAGCAATGCAATCTCCTCCCGCCAAGTAAGCTAAGGCAAATAAAGAATTTGTGACTGTATAGGAGAGACAAATCAGCATGAAAAATTGTGGCCAAGAAAGAGTTAGTAGCCTGTGGTAGAGGTCGGCAAAATGCAGGCGAGGTACTCCCAACTTGACAATATTTAAGGGGAATTGTCCTTTGCGACTGACTAAACGAGCCTGTAGCTGGTGGTTGCGGTGAGTTTTCATTGCGATTTGTAACTCCTGCTGTTTCAATTTGTAACTATTGCTTGGAGCGGGAAAAGTTATCCTTTAGACTGATTTCTGATTCCAAAAATTCGGATACAAGCGGAGTTTAGAAATGGTTGAGCTTAACTGGCATGACTATCTCGTTATGGTTTCTTTTGTGGCTTCTATTGCGGGTTTAGTCCTGCTGGGTGATAATCGCAACTCGCAGCCAACGGACGATTCCCTACGGGATAGCTTCGCTTCACGCACTTTGAGCGAAGAAATCCTAATCAAGATGAGCTTTACTTACTGGATAGTGTACTGCATCTCTTTTTTCGGGCTAAAACTTCACCTACCAGAGGATAGCTGGTTATTGCTCAGTTTGAAGCTGACTACGGTTCTTTCTTACTTGTTGACTGCTTCTAGCATACTCAGCCTGCCGCTGCAACGCATGGCTGTCCGACGAGTTGAAGATTAACAAAAGGTGTTTGTAGTGAGGACTTCAGTTCTTTCGATCGCGGTGAAGAAAAACTAAAGTCCTGACTGCAAAGCTATTGGAGTTATATTACCGGGCAATAAGCTCACAGCTAGCTGTGAGCTTGTTTAATGGTTTATTATCTCAGGGATGCAGACTAACGCGCCCAAAATGGCTAGGGTCGATCGCACTCGTACTTGAAATTGCCCTTCTCTTCCTGCTTTCCCTTGGCTGCGGCAATCTCAACGAGTATCCCTTGGCCAACCCAGCCCATTACGGCATAGCAGTAGGCCACGAACTTAGGATCGCGAATTAAATAACTTACAATTTTAATTGTTATTGTGGGATGGGCGTCCCGCCCGTCCTTTTTGGCCGGGCGGGACGCCCATCCCACAAACTTGTGGAAGTTATTTAATTCTCATTCCTTAGTGACACATTCGCACATCCTTTTCCCTTCTTCCTTGATATTTTTAATACCGAATTCGCGGGTCAACGTAAGCGTTCAAAATATCAATTACAATGCTGGCAATTACGACAATTGCCGCAAAAAACACCACTATACCTTGAACAGTTGGATAATCCCGCAAGCTAATCGCTTCGTAAAGGCGATTTGCCAACCCCGGCCAAGAAAAAGTAACCTCTGTTAAAATAGCACCGCCCAACAGTGCAGCAAAAGTCAATCCTAAGACAGTAATCACCGGAATTAGTGCATTTTTTAGAGCGTGAGCCCATAAAATCTGCAATTCGGGAATGCCTCTAGCTCTCGCTGCTTCGACATAATCTGCTTGCAAAGTTTGCTTGAGATTCACTCTGACAATGCGCTCGAAAATGCCGCTCAAAAGAATGCCCAAGGTCAAACTCGGAAGTGCCAAATAATGCAAAGATGTGAGAAACTGACCGGGGTTAGCGCTCAGGAGACTGTCAATAGTGTATAGTCCTGTGTAGCCTTCGGGGGCGGGGAATGTCACGGGAAAGCGAGTTCCCAAGGGAAACCATCCTAACTGCACCGCGAAAATTAATTGCAAAACCATGCCGGCCCAAAAAGCGGGCAGCGAGTAAGTGATAATGCCAAACAAACGGCCGACAGCATCGAAAATAGTGTTGGGGCGGGATGCTGCTAAGGAACCGATACTGATGCCGACAATTAAAGCTATGGCCATGCTACAAACTGCTAATTCCACTGTAGCGGGGAAATAATCTCCGATAATTTGCCACACGGTTTGTCCGCGAGTGGTGATGGAGGTTCCCAAGTTCAGACTGAATAAGTCTTTCATGTATTTGAAATATTGCTCCCACAGGGGTGCGTCGAGGCCGAGTTGGGTTCGCATTGCTTCTTTGGCGGCTGCGGGAGCTCGTGAGCCGAGAATGGCATCTATGGGGTCGCCCGGAGTGGCCCGCAACAATAAAAATACTGCTGTGGTGATTGTCCACAACATTAGCGGTGCCAGAAGCAAGCGGACAAAAATATAAGATTGCAGGGCTTTGGAACGAGACATAATATTTGGGAATTGTGAAGAAATCAGTCATTAGTCATTAGTCATTAGTCATTAGTCATTAGGCAGATGTTCAAGGCAGATGGCAGGTGGATGATGGAGGATGGAAGAAACAGATATTTTATATCTGCGACTTCTGTGTCGCGAATCAGGGGAATTGGGAATTGCGAATAGACAGTTGAGTTGATTTTTGCGAAAAAGTCGATGGGAGCATCTCAGTTTTGCATTTACAGTGCGAGCGTCCCCGCTCGCGTATTGTAGTGCGAGCGGGGACGCTCGCACTACAATAAAAAAAATGCTTTTTACAAAACTGAGATGCTCCCAAAGTCGATCGACTTTTTCGCAATTCCCGATTTTTCTATTCTCCCAGCAGCGATTCAAATGCAGCTTGCAAAGACTTGATATCGCCTACTCTGGCTACTAACAAGTTTTCGCTGCCGGCATCCTGCAGCCTGTGTCTCCAATACTGGATGCTATCAGAGTTGTTCATCCAGAAACTAATCACGGTGTCTACAACTCGATCGACATCCCAGCCTTGCTGAGGAGAAACTGTCTCTACGGATGCCACAAACGCATCGAGAGTGCACTTCCGGTTTGCTAAGTATTCTACACCGGACGGCTGCTGTTGTTGCAGCAATTCCTGCTGCTGGTTGAAAAACGTTAAAGTTGGAGATACGCCCAGGATTTCAAATGTATAGTTCATGTCATCCTCCAGAAGTATTATTTTGCCCAAATATCGAGCGTCCAAAAAAGCCAAAAACGCTTTACTTTGCTGGCGTTGATTAAATGCAGATGCTTCAATTATCCTCTTTGTAGTCGATGGCTTACGCCCCGCTACGCTACGGGATTTTGGCGGCTTATCTTATTAATAGCAAATTTTCCAACAGCGGATTGTCACATAATTTACATTTGTCCTCGCACTGTAGAAAAAATTAAAATCTAATTTTTATTAAGCAGGCGTAAGGAAGACAATGGCCACCCGGAGAAAGTGAGCTTATTTTAGATTTTAAATTTTAGATTAAAAAATTGAATAATTGGCAATGACTGATGACAACCAGGGTGGGGAGCACGGGCCTAAAGTTGCTTTTTTTCCGGGGTGTGACTTTTTGACCGGGAGTATGCAGAGCGATCGCCACATTCAGGCAAGTAGTGGCATGATTAATATTACAATTTTTTACAGTAGCGGTGGAAATCTCAGCCCCGTTTTGAGCGGGCGGCTACCGCACTTCACTATTGCTGTACAACTTTGTAACTTATATCTAGGGCATCTTTTAAACGACAAACGATACGCAAACCTGGTAGGTGTCACAATATTAATGTTATTGAAAAGTCTGAGCAGTTGTGTGATGAAAAGCTCGCCCAAGATGTCACTGAGCCTTGTTTTGTTGATACCGCTGGTGGTACAAATCTCCGTAGCAGTCGGCGTGACTGGATGGCTGTCGTTTCGCAACGGCCAGAAAGCCGTCAATGACCTTGCTACGAGGTTAAGCTTGGAAGTTGCAGCGAGAACTAAAGAAAATTTCCGCAGTTTTGGGGATGTGTCTCACCTGTTCCTGCAAATGAATACTGCTGCGATCGCGTCTGGAAACTTAGACCCGCAAGACTTCCCCAACTTAGAGCGCTATTTGTGGAACCAGACCAAGCTGAGCGATCGAAATACCACCATCTACTACGGCGACGAACAGGGAAAATTCCTCTTGCTCAAGCGAGAAGCAGAACACTTAGTATACATCAGAGACGAATCAACGGCTCCCAACCGCGAAATTTATCGCCTCGACAGCCAAGGAAATCGCACTGAGCTAATCCAAACCGTCCCCTATGACCCCCGTACTAGACCGTGGTACCAAGCTGCCAAACAGGCAGGAAAAGCCACTTGGTCTCCCCTCTACGTCTTCGCAGCCTCGCCAGTGCTGGGGATTACGCCGGTGATGCCCATCTACAGCCAAACGGGCAGCCTGCAGGGGGTACTGGCCATTGACCTGACTCTTTCTCAAATCAGCGATTTTCTCAAAAGCATCAAAATTAGCCCGTCGGGACAAGTTTTTGCGATCGAACGCAGCGGGAAAATAGTCGCCAGTTCCACAGACGAATTGCCCTTTGTCACCGGCCAAGACGGACAAGAACGGCTGTTGGCGACTAGGAGCAAAAATTTGCTAATTCGATCGTCTTCCACATACTTGCAACAACGATTTGGTAGTTTTGAACAAATTAACAGCCAAGGACAGTTTACCTTCGAGATAGACGGCAAACGTCAATTCATTACCGTTGCTCCCCTGCAAGACGGCCGCGGCCTCGATTGGCTGATTGTAGTCGCCATCCCGGAAGCCGACTTTATGGAGCAAATTAACGCCAACACTCGCACAACTATCTTATTGTGCTTTTTTGCCTTCGTAGTGGCGATCGTTCTGGGAATTTTCACCTCTCGCTGGGTTGTCAAACCGATTACCCGATTGTTGCAAGCTTCCAAAGCTTTAACAAAAATGTCCGAATCATCCGACTTCACATCATCCGAATTAGACGGGGAGGTCGAAGTTCAAGGCGTCAACGAACTCGGTCTCCTAGCTCAGTCTTTCAACCAAATGGCCAGACAATTGCGATCGTCTTTTGTTGCCCTAGAAGAAACCAACTCTAGTTTAGAACAGCGAGTAGCAGAGCGGACGGCCGAACTCGAAGCCGCCGAAGCAGAATTGCGGGCTTTGTTTGCAGCTATGAACGAATTAATTATAGTTGCGGACGCCAGCGGTCGCTATTTAAAAATCGCGCCCACAAATCTTTCTCTGCTCTACAAACCAGCCGAAGAATTAGTTGGCAAAACAGTCACAGAGGTGTTTCCGCAAGCTAGAGCCGACAATTTTCTCAACTACATCCGAGCAGCTTTAGACACTCAGCAAACAGTCAGCATCGAGTACGATTTAACCATTGACAACCGCGAAGTTTGTTTTGCTGCCAGCATTTCACCGCTTTCAGAAGAATCCGTCATTGTGGTAGCCCGCGACATTACCGAACAGAAGCGAGCCGAATCGGCGCGACGCCAAAGGCAAAAACAATTGCTCAAACAAAATACGGTTTTGGTAGAATTGGCAAGAAATAAAGCGCTGTATCGAGGCGATTTGCAAGTAGCTTTGAGGCAAATCACCGAAGCAGCAGCTCATACGCTACAGACAGAAAAAGCCGGCGCGTGGTTGTACGATGAAAGCCGATCGAAACTGGAATGTCTCGACCAATTTAGCAGCAGCAACCAGCAACATTCCCAAGGTGCCGAACTGACAGCAGCAGACTATCCAGCTTATTTTAAAGCTTTGGAAGAACACCGGACGATCGCAGCCGATGATGCTCTCTCAGATGTTAGAACCAGAGAATTTGGGGAATCTTACTTTGCAAAAGTGGGTACTACATCAACCTTAGATGCGCCGGTGCGGCTGGGAGGACAAACAGTCGGAGTCATCTGTATCGAACAAGTGGGAACTCCTCGTAACTGGACATTAGAAGAACAAAATTTTGCTGCTTCCCTCGCAGATTTGGTATCATTGGCGATCGAAGCCAGCGAGCGCGATCGTACACAAAGCGCTTTGCGTCAAGCAGAACAAAAATACCGCAGCATCTTTGAAAATGCCGTCGAAGGCATTTTTCAAACAACCCCCGAAGGCCACTTCTTGAGCGTAAATCCAGCTTTAGCCCGCATCTACGGCTACGCCACTCCCGAAGAATTGACATCAAATGTCACAAACATCAGACAGCAAACTTACGTCAATCCTCAGCAGCGCGAGAAGTTTATGCGGGTGATGGAAGAATTCGGAGAAGTTTCGGGGTTTGAGTCACAAGTTTACCGCGCTGACGGCAAGGTAATTTGGATTTCCGAAAGCGCGCGTGCAGTGTGCGACGCCGACGGCGAGGTACTCTACTATGAAGGCAGCGTCGAGGATATTAGCGATCGAAAAGTCTTTGAATCCGCCTTGCAACTCGCCCTAGAAGCAGCCGAAGCCGCTTCCACCGCAAAAAGCGCATTTTTGGCAAACATGAGCCACGAACTGCGAACACCTCTGAATGCCATCATCGGCTATAGCGAAATGCTCCAAGAAGAAACCGCAGAATTGGGTTACGATGAACTCACCCCAGATTTAGACAAAATTCGCAGTTCCGGCAGACACTTGCTATCGCTAATTAACGACATTCTCGACATTTCTAAAATCGAAGCCGGCCGCATGGATCTTTACTTAGAAACCTTCGACATCGCCGCCTTGATTGAAGAAGTCGCATCCACCGCCGCGCCGCTAATTGAGAAAAACGGCAACATTCTCAAGTTGCACAAAATTAGCAATATCGGCACTATGCACGGTGACATTACCAAAGTGCAGCAGATTTTATTAAATTTGCTGAGCAATGCCGCCAAATTCACTCAAAACGGTACAATTACCCTCACGGCCAGCCGAGAAAAAATCGCCGACGACAGCAGCGAAGCAAAACAAGAAAACACTTCTGAACCTGCGGCAAGTTCAGAATCTTCAATTGCTAGTAAAGAATTTTTAGTGGTTAATTGTACAGATACAGGAATTGGGATGACTCCCGACCAGTTGCAGCATATTTTCCAACCCTTTACCCAAGCAGACGCTTCCACCACGCGCAAGTACGGCGGCACCGGTTTGGGACTAGCAATTAGCCAGCGTTTTTGCCTAATGATGGGCGGCAATATTGCAGTAAAAAGTCAGGATGGTGTGGGTTCTACTTTTACGATCTGGTTGCCAGTTAATCTGCAAAACTAGGGTGGATGGCACACGCAGCATTCAATTTCAGGAAAAAAGAATGCTGGCGCACCTTACAAAAGAAGTTCCCCTAAAACAAGGGGAATACAAACCAAGTAGGGAAACTAAAAGTAAAAAGAACCTTGTGTTTAGGTTTTATTTTTTACTTTTATCTTACTCATCACGGCTGTGTACTTGGGTTAGATTCTCCATTCACCACCCCCGTAGTATCTATCTGATCGACGATCTCTTGTTTTCCAGTTTCAATAAACCATTTATACTGCTCGAGCGTTTCGGGACGAGCACTCTCCAAACACATTTTTCTCCAGCGGGGTTTCTCTTTTGTATCTTTTTTTTCTTCCAGAACATCTTCTAGCAAGCAATAAGCCATCCCTCCACCGAGCTGTTTTCCTTCAATTGCTTGGTCAATAGCAACTGCTTGTCGGATTTCTTTTTCAGCCGCTTGATACTGTTTTTGTTTGAGCAGTATCCAGCCCAAGTTTAGACGCAGTTCATAGTTGAGTTGAGCATCTTCTTTCCTAACCCGTTGTAATCCCATCCGCAGTAAAGTTTCAGCAGTAACCCTATCGTTTTTACTAAGATAAACGCGACCTAAATTATTAAAGGCGCGAGCCTCCCCTAGGTTTAACACTTTTTCATATTCCTTCCTCGCTAAATCTATAGCTCCTAAAGATTCGTAGATTTGTCCCAAGGCAATTGGAATCTCCCAATTATTGGGGTTTATTTTGGCCGCTTGCTCGTATTTCCCTTTAGCTTTTTCCAGTAAACCTTTTTCGTAGAGTTTTTTTCCTTCTCGATAGTTCCATTCCCCAATCCGAGGCAAAGAGTTATAGACTCCCACAGAAGCCAACAATAACATTGCGGTAATTCCCAAGGTTACTTGACTGTGAAACTGGGGAGAAATATTGAGTTTTTGGAGCAGATTTTTAATCTTTTCTTGTCCTGTGTCCTGCAAGGTGTGGATTACCGTCAGAAGTAACCCTCCCTGTCCGAGTAGGCCAAAGGTCTCAGCGAAGCTGATTCCTCCCGTGGAAAAGAGTTGAACGAAGGTTGTCATATAGGCCCCTACCGCCGTCAATCCCGCGATTGTCAGCCCGTTGAACAACGGATCTAAGCGATTTGAGGGGGAAACTTCCTCGTCGGAAGTCGGTTCGAGAAACCACCACCAAGCTTCTGGGGAGGGGTGAAATGTAGCTCGCCATTCTGGCAATTTTGCTCCTCTGGCGATCGCATTGGCTTGTTGTTTCAGGAAGTTGTCTAATTCGAGTAGTTTAGCCAAAGTTTCTACAGAAAGCTGGGTTTTTTCGCTGAGTGCTTCTTTGATGGCATCGCGAGTAACTAAAATATGGAGAATGGCTATTTCTGATGGTTCAGACTTTGCCAATTTTAGGTGAGCGAGAGCATCAGTATATTGAGCTAAGGCAAATTCTAATTTCACGATCGGAGTTGAATAATTAGATTACTGAAAAAAGTTTAGCGCAAATTGCAGGTATATACTTTAAGATAATTGTAGCCCACAGTTGCAGCACATTTTCCAACCCTTTACCCAAGCAGACGCTTCCACCACGCGCAAGTACGGTGGCACCGCTTTGGGATTAGCCATTAGCCAGCCTTTTTGCCTAATGATGGGTGGCAATATTGCAGTAAAAAGTCAGGAGGGTGTGGGTTCTACTTTTACCATTTGCTTACCTGTTAATCCTTAACTAATCTTGGTATTTTTGAGCTATCCTTGTATTACCAAATCTCGTAGGGGCGGGTTCATCAACAATCTTTGGTTCACATCCAAAATATTCATAAACCCGCCCCCACCAAACCAATTAAGCCTGATTGCGGAACAAGTTTTTGAGTATCTGCGATGGGTGGGGGCGGGTTTTTTAGTTCGGGGAATTGATGATATAAATTTGGGTGAACCCGCCCCTACAAATATTGGAATTCCCACTTACCAATTCCCACTTACCAATTACCCAGTCCCAATTACCTTTGAATGCTTCTCGGATCGAGAGCATCCCGCAACCCATCCCCCAATAAATTAAACGCCAAAACAGTCAAAATAATCAGTATCGCCGGAGGCCAAACCAACCAAGGCTGCAACACTAAAATTGAAGCATTAGTAGACAGGGATAGTAAATTTCCCCAAGAAGGATCTGGCTGTTGAATTCCCAAGCCAATTAAACTCAAAACCGACTCCGCCACAATAAAACCCGGAACCGCCAAAGTAGCAGAAATAATTACATAAGTAGCAGTTTGTGGCAAAACGTGGCGGACAATAATATAAATTGGATTAGCCCCCATTGCCCGCGCCGCTTGCACGAATTCTCGTTGTTTAATTGACAGTACCTGACCGCGAATTACCCGCGCCAAACCCGCCCAATTGATAAATGAAGTAATCAGCACAATCAATATAAATCGCTGAGCACTTGTCAATCCCGGCGGCAACACTGCTGCTAGCGCTACTAATAAATAAAGACCGGGAATCGTCATCAATACTTCGGCAAAGCGCATTAAAATACTGTCAATCCAACTTCCGAAATAACCCGATAGTCCTCCTATAAACAATCCCAACGGAAAAGAAATTGCTATTCCTACTAAACCGATGCTGAGGCTAATTCTGCTGCCGTGTACTAAGCGACTGAATTGATCGCGAGCTTGTTCATCCGTGCCTAAAAGGTTAATTTGACCTTCTCCTGTAGTACCAAACAAGTGCCTGTCTAATGGCAAAACTCCTAAAAACTTATAGGGAGAACCTTTGACAAACAAACCTAGAACCGAGGGTTTTTGCCAGTCTACAATTACCTCACGAGCGCCGGTATTTGCATCCACCGGGCCCTGAGTAGTCGGATAAACGTGGGGCCCGATAAAGCGCCCGTCTGGGGTGCTTAAATAAATCTGAGTCGGTGGCAGCAATGAACCGTTTAATTGAGAGTCATAGGGGTCGTAAGGTGCCACAAATTCGGCAAAAAGTGCGACTGTATAAAAAATTAACAGCAGCACGGCTCCTAACCGAGCTAGAGGATTGTTTCTAAGATTTTGCCACCATTTCATAATTTTTTAGGTTTGAGATTTTAAGTGGGTTAGTAATCAAGACTAAAGTTCTCAAACTTCTTTGTAGGGACTTTAGTCTTTTCTTAATTGACTCAGCAGCCAAAAGTTAATTCCTGACTTATAAAAGTTTTCATAACTGAATTACTTACTACCATAATTAGACTACTTTTGTTCATCGGCGACCAAGATTATTCTACTTTGATCTTCTGGTATTTTCCCCAATTCCTCGCCGCTAAAAGGATTGTAGAAAAACGAGCCTGTTTGGGGCGGCAATTTGGGATTGAGTACAATTTCTACTATACTTTTTACAACCCCAGTGAGCGGAATTGCCAGGATAACTCCCAACAATCCTCCCACTCTACCTCCTAACAGCAAAGCTGTGAAAATAACTACCGGGCTCAATCCGGTGAGATTGCCCATAATTCGGGGAGCTACTAAATTATCCTTGATTTGCTGGAGACCGATCGCCACTACCAACACTTGCAGCGCCAGCCACCAATCAATAAACGCTACAATTATACTAACAGTGCCAATTCCCAAAGTTGCTCCAATAAACGGAATTATTTCCGTCAATCCTATAAATACCGCAAACAACAGAAAAAACGGAACTTGCAGCCACCAAAAAGCCAGAGTCAAGGAGATGGCCATCAATAGTCCCAGCAATAACTGTCCCGATACAAATCGCTGGAGGTTTCGCTGCAAAGTCTCTGTTAAAACATAGCGAATGTCTGGGGAAAAAATACTGGTCAAACCCTGCCACACTCTTTGCCCGTCTAGGAGCATATAAAAGGAAATCACCACAATAAAAATCAAGTCCAAAAACCAGTTAACAGTACCGACAACTAAGCCTAAACTCGTACCTGCGAGCGCCTGCACTTGTTCCTGCACTTTCGCTGATAACTGCTGCTCCAATATTTGCACGTTAAACGGTAAATTGCGCTCCGCACTCCAGGCTTGAAATTCACTTAGCTGCTGCCGCCCCGACTCCAGCAACTCCGGGAACCTCACCCCCAACTGGCTCGCTTGGCTGAACACCGGCGGCACAATAGTTAAACCGATTACTACTACTGTCACACCCGCAGTTAAATAAACCAGCCCCGCCGCCACTCCCCGCGGCAAAAATACTTCCAGTCTTTTTACTGCATAATTTAATAAAAATGCAATTAGTCCCGCTGTTACTAAAATGCTGACCAGTTCCCCAACATAACTGACTGCTGTCAGGGTAAACCATCCCGTCACTAGCACTAGCAGCCAAGTAATTAGAAACTGTTGGACGGGAGAAAAAAGACTATTCATTTTGATTTTTTTAAATAAAGTGGCACAAATTTTTTATTTTTTAACCGATGTGCCGTATTATACAATAAACACATTAGAGTATAGGTTAGAAATAATTCAGTTCAAGATTAGACTGACATTTCTCAGCATTGATAGATAGGTGACGGCCAAGCCACTTGGGGAGAGACAAGGCCAGCCCGATCGCCCCGACGATCGCCCATCGCGCTAATATTCAGTATGCCCCAGAGGCAGATCAAATTAAATGTCGATCGCACCAACTCCGATCTATTCGCCATTGTAAGGTGAAATGGCGCCGCACTCACCCAAAAGGGGGACGCGGCATTGCTGAGGCTATCCGCTAAAATGAATCAAATATAAAAACCGCAATCTTTCTTTACAATAAAAAAACCAAAGGCTAATAGCGGCGAGAGGAACTACCGTGACCAATCAAGTTTTTTCAGAAGCGGAAGAAAAGCCACCCCTTCCCCCCGTGGAGAGCGGGCGCGACAGGAACTCAGCAGTGGCTATAACTGAAAGTGAAGTCTCAGACAACTCTCGCTGGCAATTCTCCGGTGAGGATGATGAACGAGAAGTGGCGCTGGAAGCTCCAGAAATCGAGGAGGAACAAGTTTGGGAACCAGAAGCAACTGAAGTTGGGCCCCGCAAAGAAATCAGGTGGCCTGCCTTGTTGGCCGGCGCAGGGATTGGCGTTGCTGCAACGTTGCTAGCAGTAAACTTGACTGGGGGCAAACAGAGTTCACCTGCGGCAGTTCCAATTCCACCGGCAACTCAGCAGGCGACGGCTCCGACGGTGACAGTGGCGCCTGTGGAATCTGCCGAGGTGGGTGAAACTCTGCAAGCGACGGGCACCGTGGCAGCCTATGACTTGCTGCCGGTGCTACCACAAGCCAACGGTTTGCAAATTAAGCAGGTGTTGGTGGCCGAGGGAGATGCGGTAGAAAAAGGTCAGACGATGGCGGTTTTGGACGATTCGGTGCTACGATCGGAAATTGCCGAAGCGCTTGCGGGAGTACAATCGGCCAATTCTACGGTAGAACAAGCCGAAGCTCAGGTACAGCAAGCTCAGTCAGCCCAACAAGAAGCCCAAGCCGGCGTGGCTCAAGCCCAAGCTGGCGTTGAAAAAGCCATCGCTGACGCAGCGCAAGCCAGAACAGGCGTCGGGCAGGCAAGAGCCGGTGTGGAACAAGCTAAAGCCGGTGTCACTCAAGCTAAAGCCGGCATTGCCTCCGCTCAGGCTAAATTAGATCAAGCTCAAAGAGAAGTAAATCGCACCCAAGATTTGGCGACTCAGGGAGTAATTAGTCAGCAAGATTTGGAAAGGCGAAAGACGGAACGGCAGACTGCTGTTCAAGACTTGAACAAAGCTAAAGCTGACTTGAATACAGCTTTGCAAGAACAGAATAAAGCAGCGGAAGAAGTGCAATCTTCTCTTGCTAAAGTAGCTACTGCGGAAGCTAATATCAGTACGGCTAGAGCGGCCCTCGCCAGCGCTCGTGCTAAAGTGAATACGGCCGGAGCGAGTGTCAGCAGTGCCAGAGCAAATGTCGGAAATAACGCAGCAAGTGTCCGCAGCAATGATGCACAAGTCAAACAGTTACAAACTCAACTAGAACAAACTATTGTTCGAGCGCCGGATAGTGGCACTGTGGCTGAAAGAATTGGTCGAGTTGGCGATGTTTCTTCGGGAAATCAAAAACTATTTTCGATTATTCGCGGCAACAAGCTGGAACTGCAATTGAAAGTGCCGGAAACTCAGATTTCGCAAGTGCGGCCGGGAACAGCAGTGCAAATTACTTCGGATTCTGACAAGCGGATTAAGTTGTCAGGAACTGTGCGAGAAATTTCGCCGATAGTTGACCCGCAAAATCGGCAAGCTACGGTGAAGATTGATTTGCCGACAAGCGAGTATTTGCGATCGGGAATGTTTTTGCGCGCATCGATTTCGACGGCAAAGGCTCAAGGTTTGAAAGTCCCCGCTAAAGCTATTGTGCCGCAATCTGACGGCAGTTCTATTGTTTATAAACTTGTGGGCGAAGACAAGGTACAGGCTCAACCGGTGGAAGTCGGGGAAATTTCTGGGGGTGCTGTGGGCGATTTGACTGCTGCTAAGGTGGTGGTTAAAAAGGGTTTGAAGGCGGGCGATCGCGTGGTTGTTACTGGGGCTGGTTTTCTTAAGGATGGTGCTGAGGTTAAGGTTGCTAAATAGGTTATTTAGAGTTAGGGTTATTTCAGGGTAAACGCATCTTAATTTCAACCTAAAACATGATAAGATCAAGTGTTTAGCTAAATCAAGTGCGTAATTGATA
>NZ_JAUBOV010000002.1:81358-189535 GCF_036700405.1 Microcoleus sp. T3_D1 | reverse complement strand
TCGCTGCAACACATCTGAATCAATACGGCTGTACCACTCGTTTTCTTTTCTTAACTCAGTAGTTCTCTTACTTTGAATACCCCCAGCGCTATCCCAACACAGACCTAGCTTTTTACTGGTCTTGGTTAATGTTGCAGACATAACGCCATGCTTGACAACCGGACAACTAAGAGGACACACAGCACCAACTTCTAAACGGGTGTCTATTTCGCAATAAGACCCAAAAGCATAGCTCCGAGGCGTTTCAACATTTCTGTTGTTAGTCTCCCAGCCGCGCTCAGCGTTCTCTCAGACAATAATTACGGTGCTTACGCAGTGTTATAAGCCATTGGGCCATGAGCGCGGCTTGCTCTTTGTTCGGTTTTAACTTGTAGTTCCAGCGTTGCATTGTTTTTACCTCCTTGCTATATTGTACACATAAACTGAGTACACATCGTGGAAGTTATGGAAAAAGATAAGAGATTGCATATACGCATCAGTTCTCAAGAAGCTGAAATTCTTGCGCGTTACTGTACAAAGACAATGCGCTCTCAATCAGACGTACTGAGAGGGTTGATTAGGAAACTGGAAAATCAATAAAAAGCCGTCGTAGAACGACGGGGCTTCAGACCCAGTTTTTTGGTGAGAACTTTTTTGACTTCCTTGATCGCGTTCGAGTCCGAAAGCTTGCCCTCACTATAAATCAGGGTTCGCAAGAACCCGAAATTAAACACAACCTGCCTCCATGCTTCGTGTTTTGCCCTCACAGTCGCTTCGTTGTTATTCAATTTTAGCGATCGTTTGACGGCAAACATAGTTAAACTTACTTTGACTTTTTTACTTGATGAGGTATATGGGACTCTGAACAAGGATCTATATCCTCTACAATATTCTTAACTTTTGCTTGATATTTCCGTAATCCGTAGAGGCGGGAAGAAAAGCCGTCGATGATCGACAGTAAATCTTGAGTCAATTCTTCATGCGGTGAAAGGGTTTCGGCGTTGGCGACGATAATCGTTCCGCCATTCCACTGTAGAATTTGCTCGACCAATTCAAATCCAAATCGGCACAGTCGATCTTTGTGAGCCACGTATAGCATCTTGACTTCGCCCTGTATTGCCCATTGTATGATTTGCAGGAATTTGGGACGATTGAAGTTCAGTCCTCCCCCAATCTCTTGAATCGAGTCAGTGATGGACACACCTTGCGCCAAGCAAAATTGTTCCATAGCCTGTGTCTGGCGAAGTAACTCTGGTTTTTGTCCAGCGCATGAGACCCGGCAGTAGACGATAACTCGGTTTGGTGTTTTACCTGTTTTCAGATTTCGCGCGATACTAAGGTGACTGTCTGTATAAAGACGTTGGTTGCCTAGTGTCCTATTGGGGACTAACTTGCCTTCACTTTCCCAACGCCGCAAGGTAGAAGACGAAACTCCAACTAATTTTCCAAATTCTGCCACTTTCCACATAGAAATTCCTCTTAAGGATTAACTATGGATAAGTTTAGCGAACTATTGGGTGATTTAGTTCAAGTCTAAAATCCAAAAATCAAGTCATCGACTACTAGCTGACCGTCAAAAGCGTAAAAAGTAATTCGATGAATATTCGGAGCTTTTACGCGCAGGGGAGCCCTAGGGGCGATCGGAGAATTAGACCCGATCAGATTGGGCGCCGGCATTTCATCCTGAACAATTGGGTTGCCGTCAATATCACAAGCAGATAAAACAGTTCGTCGCGAACTGGTGACAAGTCCTGACACCCAGCGAACTGGATACTTAAAAATTACTTCTATCAGTCCGCTTTTGGGGGCTCCCATTAACACTGTTGCCCCTGAACCGGTGAAAAATGCTGGGTTTGAAGGTTGGATGGCGACGGCATTGCTAAAAGTCACCCCCCAATGTGCAAACTGGTGTTCTACTACTTCAAAGCATTTCAAGTCTTCTAAAGCTACGCGGACGATCGCAGGTACCGTGGCGCGCGATCGCACATCTGACCCTGCGCCCGATCGTTCTGGAGTAGCGACAAAAGACTTTTTGCCGTTTAAATCCATGCTTCGACAGGCTGTGTCAAATTCTGCCAACCCGTCCGATTGAAGACTTTTCGCATCAACCATAAAACCCTCGCGATCCCTTTTTCTGAGCAGTTGCATTTTAGTAGACCTCCCTGAGATTAGTTGTTTCTTGTGTTTTGGAATTGATAACGGCGAGGCCAGTGATTGCCAAACCTGCAATTAGGAATCGAAACCCCATCGCCCGCCCTCCAACAAAGACTTTCGACCTCAAAAGCCACTGCTCCGCAAAATATCGTGATTAATGATTCGTGATTGGCGAGCCTCCGCCAACCTGCCGCCTGCTTGAAAGCGAGTTCTAATACTCCTGCTTTCCGAGCGCCTGCTTTCGGGGTTGGCGAACAGACTCTATTTTGTTGAGGGGTCTTACCCATCATTTTGCTATTATCTCCGATCGGCGGTAGTTTGCAAGGGTAAGGATAACTACACAGCCGAATTGCCCAAATCGCAAAACTTACTTGCTGTCTGTAGTTTCACGCTTCACCTGTACTAAAATAGATTTAAATCATTACTCAATCTTTACAAAAACGCCACCAGCTTTGCAAGTTTTTTAAATAAAGACGGGGCGACGGAAAAGAATCTAAAATATAACAGCGATTAAGGTTAGTTTATGCTTGTACCCCTCGGCTTCGGTCAGCGATCGATAGTTACTTCTCTCGGCAGAATGGTCTACTACACTGCTGAAAAAATGCCTTGGATGGGGTTGCCGACCTCAACTTCGGAAAATAAGCCCAACTTAGTATTTTTTCACGGTTTTGGCGGCGGGTCGAGTGCCTACGAATGGTCGAAAGTTTATCCGGCTTTTGCGACAGAATATCGAATTTTAGCACCGGATTTAATCGGTTGGGGGCGATCGGAACATCCGGCAAGAAATTATCAGGTTGAAGATTATATCACAACTTCGATCGAATTTCTCGAAAAAACTTGCGGTAGTCCGACAGAGGTGATTGCTTCTTCGCTAACAGGGGCGATCGCGATTCGAGCTGCGATCGCACGGCCGGATCTCTTCAAATCCCTAATTTTGACGATACCCAGCGGTTTGTCGGACTTCGGACAAGATTACGGCAGCAGTTTCTTCGCTAAGCTAGTCAACACGCCGATTTTAGACAAATTGCTCTACAGTACCGGAATCGCCACAGACGGCGGCATCCGTAGCTTCCTAGAACAACGCCAATTTGCCGATTCGCGTCGCGTTTACCAAGAAATTGTTGATGCTTACCTCCAATCTGCTTTGGAACCAAATGCAGAATATGCCGCCCTGTCTTTTGTGCGGGGAGATTTGTGCTTTGACTTGTCGCTGTACATCACTCAGCTAACAACGCCGACAGCGATTATTTGGGGAGAAAAATCGCAGTTTACCGGCCCCGATATCGGCCAGCGGTTGGCAAATCTCAACCCCGAAGCAATCAAAGTTTTTCAACCTCTGGAAAACGTAGGTTTGACTCCGCAGTTAGAAATTCCCGCTGTCACGATTGGCTTAATTAGGCAATACTTAAAATTGCTTTCGGAAGGGTAAAGAAGTTCGGCAACGGATTTTGTAACGGATGTAACGGATGTAACGGATGTAACGGATGTAAAGGATAGAAGGAAGAAGGAATATGAATTCCCTCTTCCCCATTAGCAATGACTACTGACTACTGACTACTGACTACTGACTACTGACTACTGACTACTGACTACTGACTACTAATTATTCTTTCACTCGCACGTCGATGACGCTGGCGTTGAAAATGTACTTGTTGCCTTCAAGCTCTAGCGTAGTGCCAATTTTGACTTTCGTATTACCTAAAACCGGGCCATTTTCAGTAAGTTGACCTTTTCCCTCTAAGGTAAACATCATATTTTTGCTGAAAGCTTCTTCTTCTCTGGGGTCGGGGAGAGCTTTCAGAGTGCCGTTGGGCTGAGGAACTGCTAGGGTTCTGGTGAGAGTTTTGGCTGATTTGATGGTAATCTGACCGGAGGGTTGATTGCGGATCACCACATTGATTTTATCACCTGGTTTGAACAAATCTTGAACGTTTGTTCCTTTGAGACCGATCGCAATTGCATCAATCTCTACAGGTTTGATACTGGTGCCGACTTGGGCGACGGAACCGCCAGAAGTGCCGGGAAAGAAGAAGATTCCGACTGCAACTAGCAGTACGATCAGAGCTGCAGCTACGTCTAGAATGCTGAGTTTGCCGAACAGTCGGCCTTGAGAATCTAAAATTTTCATAATCGCCTATTATACTGATAGCGACAGGAGTATGTTTACAAGCTCAGGACTTACGCAGACATCGATGAAAAACAGATGCTGCTATTGCTGAGCTACCGCTGGCAATGACATACTTTATTGATGTGTAAGTCCTGAAGCTAAAAGATATTACCACAACGATCGCCCAAAATCCGCATGACTTGGGCACTTAAAGCATAAGGCAGAAGGCAGTTGAGGGGGGTTGGTTGGCCTGCGGGCCGATCGCCCAGAAGCTGGTGGCGCGGTTAAAAATTGACAAAAAGCTAGAATAGCAACTAATCAGCCTCAAATGGCGTCTGCCTATTTAGTGACTTTTCGAGTTTTTCCTACAATTTTATCTAACTTCTGGCACCTATCACTCATGTTAAAAAATTTTTGGTTGACTTGCCGGCGTACTTGTGGCCGGGGGATTTATCTGTTTCTGTCCCTGATGGTGGCTGCGGGTATCTGGGTGGTTTCCCCGGAACCGACTCAAGCATTTTCTTTGCCTGAACTGATTTTCCGAGGCATTCAAGTGATTCAATTGTCGAATATGTCCGATCGCCAAGAGGTGACTATTGGCAGACAAATTAATCAGCAGTTGACCAGGAGCCAGTTTAAGATTGACCGCGATCGGGACACTACAGAATATATTAACCGTATCGGTCAACGACTCGCTCAAGAAAGCACTCGCCCCAATATTCCTTATACTTTTCAAGTGATTGACGACGACGCGATTAATGCTTTTGCAACTATGGGCGGTTTTGTTTATGTGAATAAAGGCTTGATGACAGCGGCGGACAATGAGGCAGAATTGGCCAGTGTGATCGCCCACGAAATCGCTCACATTAATGCTCGCCACGCGATTCAACAAATGCGTCAAATGGCCATCGCTTCAGGCGTAGCTTCCGCCACTGGGCTCGATCGATCTCAGGCGGTTCAGATTGGGGTAGAATTGGCTTTGCGCCGTCCCCACAGTCGCCAAGCTGAGTATGAAGCCGATCAGTTGGGATTGCAAACGATGGGGCGAGCAGGCTACGCTCAATCTGGGATGGTTGATTTTATGAAAAAGTTGCTCAACAAGCCTTCTCCTCCGAGCATTTTGAGCACTCACCCGGCTACTGCCGATCGTATTGCTGCTATTTCACAGGCTATAGATCCGGATCTTGCTAGCGGTGAAGGTTTGGATAATGAGGATTACAGGCTAGAAATCCGCAGGCTTTTGGGCTCGTAGCAATTTTAAATCAGTCAGACACTCTCTTATTTTCTCTTCTCTTCCCTTCTCTTTTCTTACTTCGCGATCTTCGCGTCTTCGCGGTTCGTTAAAAAATAAATCCAGTTACTAAGGTATGTCAGCAGCAAGTTAATTTCGATTTAATAGATATCACATCTTGCACCATTCTCAATTAGCCTTTTAGGAACAGGCTTTTCGGCCTGTTCCACAAGAAAATCTACTCTTTGTGGAACGGGCCGGAGAGCCCGTTCTTGAGAATCGTGCAAGATATAAGATAGATCGAACTTAAACTGACATACCCTAAAACGAAAACTTGATTTAACACTGCTGTTGAACAATAGAATCGATCGCAGGTTGCGGGGGTGCAATCGGCTGCGGCTTCAATTGCCGGACAACTTCGTCAAACGGCAAAATTCGGACTTGATTGTTAAATACATTTACTTGATAAACTCTGCGGTAGCTGAGGTCAAATCCTGTCAGCCAGCCGCTTTTGGGATGATAAGCACCCGTGTCAATATCCAACCACCCTTCGCCCCTGACTAATTCGCCCGGTCTGACCCCATGAAAGGTAAAGGTGATTGTGTGACCGGTGATAATTAATTTATTGGGAAAATAGGGTTTCGACATGGTGTGAAATTCCCTGCGAATCCAACAGAGTTGTTCGATCGACTGTTCATCGATCGACAGATGGGGGTCAACGCCGGCGTGAACCAGCCAGATGTCCCCTAAATCCAGGTGCGTGGGGAGCGATCGCAGCCACTCTAAGTGTTTGTACGGCATCATCCCTGTCTCTCTGTAGCTGGCTACTGTCGCATCGCCGCCACTGTAGAGCCAAGATTGCCACGCTCGCATATCCATCGGCGTCCCCGACAAAGCCTCCAGCATCAGTTGTTCGTGGTTGCCCAACAGAGTGTGGTAGGGGCTTTGCTGCACAAAATCTAATACCTGAGCGCTTTTGGGGCCACGATCGATTAAGTCTCCCAAAAAATAGACGCGATCGTCCAAGCCGGGGGCAAGTGCCTCTAGCAGGGTCATTAAGCCGTCGTAATGCCCGTGTACGTCCCCGATAACAATGCGCCGATGCTCCATTGTGTTTATCCGCTTCCCTGACTCAAAAGCCCCATCTCTAGCTTATAGCATCTGATTTTGCTGTTATTTGCCTCCCCTCTTTTACGGTGGAGGGGTGTCACCCATTATAGTGCTTTTTATAAAGATTCTGTAAAGCTCGCCAGTACCTGTTGGCGTAGCTACTGGTAGAAACACAGGCAAGCTGTTAATTGTGCTTCTGCAACTGCTGTTACTGAGGCAAAGCTTTGAGTTATTTCACGCTTTAGGGTGCATCAGCGATTAGCCGACGGATTAAGTCGAAAATAATCCTACCTGACACACCGTAAAATACGATCGAGCCTTAACGATTGTTACTGAGTCAAAGCTTTGAGGAATGTCTGGAGTTCTGCCAAAAAACCTTTCTTTTTTAAGGGTTTGGCAGGTGTGGTGGAGTCAGGATCGGCGCTGGGGAGAGAACCGGCTAAAATCCGCTCTAAATCGTCTCCGACTGGTTTTTGGGCGGTTTCAGAAATTAGTTTGTATTCGTCGTTTGTTTCCAGCCACACTTGCCAAGATTGGGGGTAGCAGCGGAATAAAGCAGCAGTGTCTAGGGGTCTGATGTAGTAGCAGGATTCAATTTTGCTGAGGAATCGATCGCGCAATTGGCGGCCCGCATAGCCTATACCTATGGTGGCAACATCTTCGAGGCGCGGGTTGAGTAGAATTACTGGGCGACCTGCAGCAGCTATGTAAAGTTTTTCGACTTGGGCAACTTCTACGGCTGCTGGATTGATCAAAAGGAAAAGTTGATCTTCCGGCGCTATTTTATCTTCAACAGGAGTGCGACTGCTGCCTAAATCAGTTACTTTAAACGGTGTTTCTCCCCAGTCGCGGCGCGCGAGGGCTGCCGCACCGGTGTCTGGAAAAAAGACTTTTACTCCGGGGTAGATTTCCTCAAATTCTGGGAGGAATTGTAGGGTGATAGACTGTGCTTGCAGGGCGATTTCTGGAAATACTAATTCGACTTGCAGTAGAGTTTTGCCGTCCGAGAGGGCAGCGGCGGTGGCAATGCGGGATTGGGCGATCGCCTCGTTGAGATCCTTGGGCAGTTCTGTCATTAATCTTATTGTTTTTACTCGACTTCTCTCAATCTAATTTTACCTGAGATATTGCACCATTCTCAATTACCTGTTTAGGAACGGGCAAGATGCCCGTTCCACAAGAAAATTGACTCTTTGTGGAAAGGGCATCGGGCTTTCCGTTTAGCAACAGGCTTTTCGGCCTGTTCCACAAAAAAAATTGACTCTTTGTGGAACGGGCATCTTGCCCGTTCTTGAGCATAGTACAAGATGTAAGTTTTACCGCCTCAAGCAACAAAAGCTAACACCGACACTGGCGAACCTGAACCTCCCAAAAGGCGCAATATTCCGATAACTAAAGTGATTTTATCCGCAGGTAACAAGTCGAGATTTGCTAGATTTTCCAGCACTATTCGCTGCTTTTCCAATACCAATTTGTTAACCGCAAAACTTTCATCTCGCCCGGTATCGACTCCGTGAGTGTCGGTGCCAATTCCCGCGATAGAGCGTTCTTCTAGCAAAAATTGAGTTGCTGCTTTGCCAAATCCCGGAAAGTGGCAAATTCCGCGATCGTCTCGGTTGAAAAATGCTTTCTCGTCATCCCATTTTTCTTGCCACCCAGTATACAATAAAACTATATTTCCCGGTTCTATAAGTTTGTGCTGCCGTTCCCAAGTCAATATATCATCAATTGTTAAAGTGTAGTCGGGATTGGCAAGACTTTGCTTTCGGATGTCGATCGCAATTGCCGGCACAACGAGCGACTGCGGGGAATAATTATCAATGCTGGCACCTCCTGCATAAAAGCTGTTGGGTGCGTTGATGTGAGTGCCGCTGTGTTCTCCCATTGAGAATTTTCGCAGGAAATACCCGTCTGTTTCTATTTGAGATACTGTGGCAATTTCTGTCGCTGGATCTCCTGGCCAAATGGGAATATTTGGGTGAATTGCATGGGTTAAGTCTACAATTTGGCTGTAGGCGATCGTTTTGAGATTATTGGAGTTTAATTGGTCTGTCATCAGGTAAAATATATCTATTATTTATTAAACACAGTTTCTTCAATTCTAAAATCTAAAATCTAAAATCTAAAATCTAAAATCTAAAATCGATTGACCGTCTGCACTCTCAATCTAAAATCTAAAATCTAAAATCTAAAATCTAAAATTGGATTAGTCGATCGAGCGTTGCTTCCATCACATCCTTTGTTTGCCCGGAAACAGTATACACCAAAGCTTCTCGATAAACTCTCCCGGCCGGGTGTACCGCACCGTTAGCACCACCGCTAGAAACTGCAACTGCAGCGTGCCCGCAACGCACCGCTAAATCAATGGCTTGAGCTCGCAGCGCTAATTGTTCTGTTTTCGAGCTATGTTGAGATTGTGGGAAATTCTGTTTTAGCCGATCGAGCTTTTGCTCTAGTTTTTGGCAAGCCGCCGTTATAAAAGGTGAATTTTTTGCAGCCGCCGCTGCTGCAATTACATCCAATCCGGCTCGAATACAGCCAAAAGTACCCGGAACAAAATTCAGTATATTTTTTGTGTCGTTTTCCGAAATCCAGCCCACAGGTTTAACTGAAATTATTTCCGATTCATCCAGCAACCACTTATCGAGAGTTGCTGTCACAGTATTAGTCGAATTCATGGCGATTAACTGCATGATTTCGCTACAAGCTATTTTACCATGTTCGCGTTCAATATTGGCAAAAGGCACTAAACCGAAAACAGCGCGTTCGTCAGGAAGTACCGCCGCTACAATAAACTTTTGAAACAAGCCAAAACCTGTTACCCAAGGAACTTTTCCTGACAGTAAATAGCCCACTTTTGTGGGAGTTGCGGTGACTGCCGGATTGCCCGATCGCCTTAAATGCGAAAACCCAATACCCAAGCGTAACTCTTTTTGGGCGATCGCGGGCAAGTATCTGCTTTTTAGCATTTCATTGTCGCTGTTGGCAAGCATCGCAGTTGCGCTGTGGTGCTGAGTTTGCAGGAAAGACAAAGCGCCGGAATATCGAGCCGTCAATTCCTGATATTGGTAAAAAATCTCCGGTGCAATTTCGGCACCGCCCCATTTTTGGGGAACTCGCAATGCTAAGAGCGATCGATCTTCCAATCCCGCAACTGCTGTTTTCAGCGCTTCCGAGTCGCTGTCGATAATTTCCGCGTGGGGTAAAACGCACTTTTGCAGGTAAGTTTCTGTGCTGTTGAGAATATCTTGAAAATCCATTTTTTATAATTATTTTATAGCAGATGTAGGGACACGGCACTGCCGTGTCCCTACTTATTTCCTCACATTGTGCACCCTTATCAAGAACAGGCAAGATGCCTGTTCCACAACAAATAAGTTCTCTCTCTTGTGGAACGGGCATCTTGCCCGTTCATAAAAGGCTGACTGAGAAGGCCACAACTAACTTATTTCCACACTTTCCAAGGAGCCTTCCCTTCATCCCAAAGTTCGTTTAAATACTTGTACTCTCGAAAAGTATCCATCGCAAAGAAAAAGCCGTCATGACGGTAAGCCATCAACTGTCCGTCTGCGGCCAAACGCTGCATTGGTTCCTGTTCTAAAATACAATCATCTCCCCCCAAATAGTCAAATACCCGGCGGTTAAATATCATATATCCAACACTGATCCACCCATCGATTTGAGGTTTCTCAGTAAATTGAACTACGCGGCTATCGCTGTCTACCTCCAAAATTCCAAAGCGAGAAATCGGGCGAAAGGTAGTGACAGTTGCCAGCTTCCCGTGAGACTTGTGAAAATCCATCAAGGCGTCAATATCGACATCAGCTACTCCATCGCCGTATGTCACCATGAAATTCTCGCGATCGATATATTTTTCGATCCGTTTTACCCGGCCTCCCGTCATGCTTGCTGCGCCAGTTTCAGCCAGTGTCACCTTAAAATCTTGTTCAAGATGCTCCTCGTGATAAGTGATAATATTTTGGCGTCCCAGACAGATAGTAAAGTCATTGTTCATGGCTTCATAATTGAGGAAATATTCTTTAATCATGTTGCCGCGATAGCCCAAGCACACAATAAAGTCTTGGAAACCGTAGTGTGCATATATCTTCATGATGTGCCAAATAATTGGATGCCCCCCCACCTCAACTAAGGGTTTGGGACGAAATTCTGTTTCTTCTCTGAGACGAGTACCGAGACCACCTGCTAGGATAACTACTTGCATTTTTTCAATTTTTTAAAGATGATCAATTAATTTATCATCAATCATCAGTGATTTAGTCAAAGAATTATTAACTTTTTCTCATAGTGAGTGAAGCTTTGTAAACCACAGAAATCACGAACTATTCTCAATCATCGTAGGGTGCGGGCGGATCGCCCTCTATTTACCTCTATTTATGAATAATCCTAGGGTGCGCGCGGAGAACCATGTATTTAAATATTGCGGGAAATTTCTACTTAACCGTAGGTCGCGCACTGCACACCGTATATTTAAATGCGGCGCGCTATTTCTAACTTATACCAATTTTTTATGAGGTTGCATAGAATCCGATCCCCCCTTAGCTTGCCCCCTACTCCCCCTTAATAAGGGGGGGACAAGATTCTTCTCTTTCGTCCCCCTTATTAAGGGGGATTTAGGGGGATCGAGATATGTGCAACTTCACATTAAATTGGTATTACGAATGGTAGATTAGGAAATAGACAAACAAAGCCAACACCTCTACTAAATATAAGGAAGAGATTCACCAGCAATGAAAACTCAACTCGATCGCCTAAAAAAGTTTTTAGGTATCCTGTGTGCGATCGCCTCAATAATTATATTATTCCAATCGGCTATATCTGATGTTTACGCCACGGTTGTTGCACCGAAAATCTCAACCATACCACAAACCACCGTAGCTTTTGTACCCAACATACCGGGCGGCGGATTAGACTTTCACGAATCAGCCGGAGGACACACTTTAGAGAGACACGTTGGTAAAACAGAAGCACAACTAGCACAGCGACTCGCAAGCGAAACGAGAATTCCTGCCGCATCTTCTTTTACTGATCGTTCCGTCGCCGAAGCGGCTATTGCAGAAGCAATGAACAGAAATCAAAGTGCGATCGACTCTTGGGTGAAAACTCAAGGTAATCGTTATACGATCGACTACAATGCCAACAGAATAATTGGCATTACTGTGCGTCGCCGCACATCCAAAGCAACTTCAACATCTCGCCTGAGAATCGTCCTCCAGCGCAGCGCCAAATTACCTCCCGGATACTTTATTCTCACAGCCTATCCCCAATGATCGATCAATTTCCTCATTTAACCCAATTTTTCAGTTCCTACTTTCACCAAGACTGGCCGTTAGAAGCTGACATTCCCAGTGATGTAGTGAACAACTACCGCAGCAGCGAACCGCCCGCAAGTGTTGAAGCTGCATCGCAAGAACTCAGCAAACTGCTAGAAATGCCGATCGCCCCCGCCGATTTAGAAGCATTCATCCTCGATGAATTAGGGTGTTACTACGACCCACAATCCGAAAATCAAACAGTCCGAGAGTGGTTGGAATCGGTGCAAAAATCTTTGAATAATCCCAGCTAAACTCTACTGACATCAGCTACCGCGCGATCGATAAACCCGTAGGGGCGGGTTCACCACTAGCCTCAAAAAGTACAGATAGGTTAAATAAACCCGCCCCCACCCCGCGATTTCTCTTCAAATCAAGCTCACTTGCTAACCGTCAATAAGTAGCCTTCGTGGACGTTGAAATTAGGGATAACATAAGCCAAGCTGCCGCTACCCACCGAAAAACTTTCTTCTTTAACGGTGACAAGCTTTGGCACGGCTCCTTCTTGATTGTTGGGAATCTTTTCTAACTTTAGAGTTATTTTCTGACCTCTTTGAATACCTAGCTGATCCAAATTGCCGAGGGTTAATGTTACCGTTGTTGCTGAGGAAAAATTGGGATCGAAATAACCTAAAAGTATCTGTGCTTTACCTTCAGGATTTGACTTACTGGCTAAAGCGACAAGGCGATTGTTATTTGACCAACTCCGCACCCGCGAATTAACTCCGTCAGCATAAGCTTTGTAAGCCCACCAAGCAGCTCTCGGCTCAAAAGTATTAGGCGTGACCATCCCACTCAGCGTATTGTTGAAGCAATTGCTAACTTTATTTGGCCCTTGAGTATCCCAACAAGCTCTGCAAGCACCGTCAGCTTTTGCATACTCTAAGTTATACAAATAACCTAATATTTCCCCCGGCTGGTACTGCGCTAAGTTCCCGACAATTTCGTTGACGTAAATTTTTTGCAATTTCAGTTCCTTGTAAGAGGGACTTTGCTGAAAATTGCGTTTAGCCTCAATTACGTGATCGTCAACAAATAAAATCATCGCGTCGTTAAGTTCGTGCCATGAGAGGAAATTAACTTCAAGTTTGTTAGCCTTGCAGTAATCCAAAAAAGCCGCAAGATATTCTTTGCTGTAGTGGCCGAGGCTCGGCCCGCCAATCATTGCTGACGGCCCCAATTCTTCCCGCAAGATTTTGTAAGCTCTTTTGTAAGTTTCAAAGAATTGTTCTCTGCTTCCCTTCCAAAATGGATCTTTCCAATCTGGTTCATTCCATACATCCCAAATAATTTTCTTGCCTTTATTTTGCTGGGCTAACTGTCGGATGAATGCTTCCCACGCGGGGTAGTTTTGATAGGGCCAGCCATTGGGATTGGTACCGTAGCCCCACAAGTCGCTGACTACTAACTGAAACTCGGCTCCGCTGGCGATTATGCGATCGTAGATATCGAGTCTCCCGGCCCGCCAAAGTTTGGGCTGCAAGGGTTTGATCGAGCTATCCGGCGGTTTTGCAGTGTCGATTCCGTGCAGGATGCCGCTCATGGAAATTGTACCGGTGGCTGGCTGTCCAAAATCTACTGTAACGTTCGATCGCAGTTGGGCGATCGCTCTTGGCTGTCCCAAATAGGCTATTAACAGAACAGTGACAATAGCTAAACAAATTGGCAGCAGTTTATTAATACGTGGGAACTTGAATGTAAATTGCATATCTTTTGTTTGGTTGATGTTTTGTGGAATGGGCATTTTTCCCGTTCCTAAGAATGCTGCAAGAACTCAGTTTTAACGAACCGATGAAAACACTTCAAAACCCTGTATTGATTCTATCACTTGTTGCCACGAGCGGGAGTCGATCAGCTCGCTGGTATCGAAATTAACCCCTTTTTCCACAGCAAAAATGCCAAAATTTTTCACCCAATCAAAGATAGTTTCTGTGGTAAAATAAGGCGTGCAGGCCCAAGCAGATTGCAAATTACTCGCCATCTCGGACATATCTCCCCGATCGTAAGCCTCCCAAGCTTTCCACACTAAATAATAGTATTTCAGCAGGCTATCCACTTGCTGTACCTGCTTTTTGAGTTTCGGACTAATAGAGAAACTGTCGCTCTCATCGTCACTTACCAATGCCTGTTCAATTATTTCTCCATATTCCCGAAGCATCCGTTCTTCTTTGAATAGTTCTTGGGCTCGCGCTTTGCACGCTTGTCCTGCAAGTCTGCGCGATTCTGGATTTTCTGCCCATATTTCCACCGTTTCTACTAACTCTTTTACTGTTCCTTCTGGGTCGATTGTAGGATCGGGGAGCAACTTTCCCGTATCTCCCAATTCTTCAGGAATCCCGCTGACTGCTGTGGCAATTACGGGCAATCCTTTCGCCATTGCTTCCATAATTGCTAGCGGCATTCCTTCTGCTTGGGAAGATAAAATAAAGATGTCGCTGGCGTCGAGCCAATCGGCAATATCCCAGCGCTGTCCTAAGAATTTAACCTGTTCTTCTACTCCCAATTTGCTCACAGTTGCTCTTAATTCAGGTTCCAGATTGTCGTGAGTAGTAGACCCCGGCCCAGCCCAAACAAAGTAAATTTGGGGCCAAATTGGACGATTTTTCAATTGGGCGATCGCCTGCAATTGATACTGATATCCTTTAATTGGGGTCAATCTCGCCGCCGTAAAACAAACGACAGCACTTTCGGGGATTCCTTGTTCTTGACGCAGGCGTTGGCGAGTAGAAAGATTTGGCGGCTCAAAATAACTATTTGGTCTGCCATAATAGATTACTTTTCCTCGTTCTAGACGCGCTTTAAATAGACTTTGGAACAAGTTTAAATTTTCGTGGGAAACTGCTACTGCTGCTTTGGCTACAATGTACTGGTAGGCAACTGCATCGAAATAGGGAATTTGATCGCCGCGATCGAAGGTTTCATAATTGCGATTGATATAACCCAGACTGATGATGTACGGTATATTTTGCTCGATCGCAACTTGTTTAGCTGCAAAGTTAGCCATCGGCCAGCCGTCACTAAATATAATTAAATCCGGTCGAGCCTGGGCATAAATCTTTTGAGCATCATCCAAATTGTAAGCTATTCGCAAAAACTCTTTCATCGTGTCGAACTCTAGCCAAATATGTTCGATACCTAGCTGTTTTTGTTCGGTAATTAAAGGGTTAGAAGCTTGACTTTGAACGCTGGTTACTCGGTAGCCATCGGCAGCTAATTTACACATCAGCGAGTGGTTAAACTGAGCCAATCCGCCGACTCCTGAGTCTTCTGTGTACAGGAGTACGTGCTTTGTTGGCGGCCTATAACTCGAACTGGGCTCGGGTTTAAACTGATAAGGATTGTTAGCTGCGATCGCCACTATGTCTTGCCATTCCTGTAAATTGGTTAAGGCATAGGCATCAAAGTTGTAGCCGTACTGTTCTGAAACCCCCTTAAAAGTTTCCAGCCAATTAAAAACAGTTTCAGTGCCTGTCAGATTAGTGTAATACAGAGATTTTTCCAGACATTCGACCATTGCTGGCAAATATCCGTCGCGGTACATCCGCCATGCTATCCATACGAAACACTTGTAACGTTCCGCGCGTTTCAAGTCACGGATGTGCTGAGGTAAGTCTGGCCGAGCAAAAAATTGCTCCATCAAAATTTCGGTATTTTTCATTAATTTGGAGCCGTTAGACATGATATTGCTGTCGTGCTGACGATAGCAGGTTAATATCTCTTTTAACCAAACTGACTTGCAGCCTTTTAAACCTAAACGTAGCACAAAATCTAAATCTTCGGTTGGCGGCAAGCGATGATCGAAACCCCCCAAGCGTTCCCACCACTCTCGCCGCAGCATCATGGCGCTGGGGCGCACTGATTTGTAGAAAACAAAGGCTTCTAAATCTAATTTTGGTTCTTCTTCCCAAGGCTTTACTCCATAGATGCCTTCGTCGTTTTTGCCAACGATAACCCAACCTGTTTGCACCATATCTAATGTGGGGTCAGCGTCAAAGCAAGCTACTTGTTTTTCTAGTTTTTCGGGTAAGAAGAAGTCGTCAGCATCTAAAAAAGCTAAGAATTCCCCTTTGGCTAACTTGCAAGCGCGATTGCGAGCTATTGCGGCTCCTTGATTTTCTTGATAAACATACTGAATTAAATCGAGGTAAGGCTCTAAAACTTGGCGAGTGCTGTCGGTAGAGCCGTCGTCTACGACGATAATTTCCAAGTCTTGGTAAGTTTGATCTATCGCACTTTCGACGGCTTTAGCAATGTAGCACTCGCAGTTATATGCCGGGATAATTACGCTGACTCGCACTGTTTTCTGAGGGAGAATGCTAGACATTAATTTTTTCCATTCGGGTAAGTTTCTTAAAGATTGGATATTTCGGGGAAATCCGTAAGCTTTACAGCACCAACCCAGACGATTTATCCAATCTCCTACGGTTTTTTTAGCAGAGTAAGGAGTATAAGCGAAAGATTTTTGGTAATACTCAACCGCTGACGCCGGATAGCCGGTATAGCACAAGTGCCATGCCATCCATGTCAGTGCTTCGTAGAAAGCAGGATTTTCTAAGTCGCGGATGTGCTGTGGCAAATCGGGTTTATTGAATAAGTTTTGTTTTAATTTAATAAACAGATTTGCTTGTGCGAGCGATTTTTTAATTGACACATTTTTGTCATGCTGGCGATAACATACGGTCACCTGGGGTAGCCAAGCCGATTCGCAGCCTAACAATGCTAAACGCAATACTAAATCGGCATCATCTACGGAATCAAACTCTGAGTTGAATCCCCCTACATTTTCTAACCACTTTCGCGAAAACATCATGGCGCTAGGAAGTACGGGCATCTGTACTATCCATGTTTTTAAGTTTAATGTTGGGAAATATTCCCAACCATTGATATCGGAAACTGTCTCTCCTTGCTCTTTAACAATTCGCCAGCCACTATTAACAATTCCTAGTGATGGCTGAGCGTCAAATAACGCAACTTGTCCAGCTAACTTATCGGACAAGAAAAAGTCATCTTGATCTAAAAAAGCAATTAATTCACCTCGCGATTCCTGAATTCCTCGGTTGCGGGCGGCAGCTACTCCTTGGTTTTCCTGATAAACATAGCGAATTTTGTCAAAATAAGGCTGCAATGCTTGGCGGGTGTCGTCGGTTGAGCCGTCGTCTACGACGAGAATTTCCCAGTTTTTATAGGTTTGGCTGATGACGCTTTCTACCGCTTGCGCGATGTAGCGCTCGCCATTATATGCTGGAATAATTACACTTACTCGCGGTGTCGGATTTGCTATTGACATGAATTTTATCGGCGATCAGGAAGTTCGGCAACGGATTCTGTAACGGATGTAACGGATGTAACGGATGTCAGGCAGAAGGCAGATGCAATTCTACTGTTGAGAGCAATCCGAATGTGAAATGTAAATTTGGTATTTTAGCGTGCATAAAATACAGATTCAATACCCTGTAATTCCTGGACTAATTGTTGCCATTCTGCTGAATTAATTAGAGAATATGTATCTAAATTATGCCCTTTAGCTGAGGAAAAAATGCCAAAATATTCTACCCAGCTTAACAGCGTTTCTGTTGTCAAAAAAGGTGTGTACTTCAAAGATTCTTGAAGCGACTTCTGCATTCCGCTTATATCTTCTTGACAGTAAGCCTGCCAAGCATTCCATACTAAAGAGCTGTAGTGCACCCGGCTTTCTATTTTCGCAATTGACCTCTGCACCTCTTTTTGAGTAACAAATGGATCTGTTTGACGATCGCAAAGTAAAGCTTTTTCGATCGCCTCCATCGACTCTGCCAACATCCGTTCCTCTTTAAACACTTTCTCGGCCCGCTGCTTGCAAGCTTGACCGATTTGATGTCGCAATTCTGAATTCATCGCCCAAGCTTCTACAGTTTTCGCCAATTCCCTCGCGCTTCCCTCTGGATCGGTATTCGGATCGGGCAACAATTTCCCAGTATCGCCAAGCCCTTCAGGAATGCCGCCCACAGCCGTTGCAACTACCGGCAATCCCTTAGCCATCGCTTCCATAACTGCAAGGGAAGGCGCTGCATCTGCTACAGAAGTCAAAATGAATATGTCGCTAGCATCGAGCCAATCTAGGATATCCCAGCGCTGTCCGATCGCCTTCACGCGATCGCTCACCCCTAACTCTTTAATAGTTTCCCTCAATTCTATTTCTACATTGTCAGCGCTTCCCTCACCAGTTCCTGCCCAGACAAAATACAGTTTAGACCACACAGGAGACTGCTGCAACAGCTTGATTGCTTCGATCTGATATCGATGCCCTTTAATCGATGCCAATCGAGCCGATGTGAAACAGACAATCGCATCTTCAGGAATATCTATTTCTTGTCGCCGACGTTGACGAGCCCCAGCATTAGGAGGTGCAAAATATTTGGGAGAACGCCCCAAGTAAATCACTTGTCCTCGCTCTTTTGGCAACTTGAAATGTTGGCACAATACATTCAAATGTTCGTAAGCCCCAACAACCACCGCTCTAGCTTGCAGGCAGTGGTAGAGCACTCCTTCTACATAAGGCACTACATCCCCGCAGGAAAAAGTTGCGTGTTCTGGTATAACTAACCCGATCGCCATCATGTATGGTATTCCCATTTCTATAACTACCTGTTTAGCTGCAAAATTGGAAAATGGCCAACCATCGCTAAAAATAATCATATCCGGTTTATTACTAGCAAAAAGCTCTCGTGCATCCTGAGTATTTCTTAACACCCGCTGTAAATCTTTATGGCCGATAAAATCCAGCCACAAGTGCTCTATACCTAACTCTCGTTCTCGCTCAAGCAAGGGGCTAGAATATTTGGTTTGCACGCAAGTGACTCGATACCCTAACAAGGCTAACTGGCAGAGAATGGCATGATTGTACTGCGCTAATCCTCCCACGCCCGGATCGTCCGTGTTGTAGAGTAAAATGTGCGCTTGCGCTTTTGAAGGCGTGGGAATATAACTCTGTTGAGATTGGGGTGGATTAGTCATCACCATCAAAATTATCTCTTGCCATTGGGCTAACTTACTCAGCGAATAAGCGTCAAAGTTTTCACCATATTCTTCAGAAGCCATCTGAAAACTTTCCAGCCAATTCAAGACTGTTTTTGTGGGCGAAAAAGGCGTATATTGCAATGACTCTTCTAAACACTGGGCCATCTCTGTTAGATGACCGTCGCGATACATCCGCCATGCCAGCCACTTTAAGCATTGATAGCGTTCCGGGTTTTTTAACTGCCGGATTGACTGAGGCAAATCGGGTCGAGCGAAGAATTTTTTAATCACAATTTCTATATTCTTCATTACGCGAAAACCGCTTGACATGAGATTAGAATTGTGCTGGCGATAACAGGTAAGTGTCTCTTCTAACCAAACTGCTTTGCACCCCTTTAAAGCTAAACGCAAGGCAAAGTCTAAATCTTCTGCTAGGGGAAACTGAGAATCGAAACCGCGCAATTTTTCCCACCACTTTCGGCGCAGGATCATTGCACTCGGTCGCACGCATTTATATAGAATAAAGCTTTCTAAATCTAATTTTGACGCTTGCTGCCAAGGCTTGACAGCAGAAATTTCTCGCCCGGTTTCATCGACTATCACCCAACCTGTTTGCACCATATCTAAGGTGGGGTTAGCGTTAAAGCAAGCTAGTTGTTTCTCTAGCTTTGATGGTAGGAAATAGTCATCGGCATCTAGAAATGCCAAAAACTCGCCTTGCGCTAGTTGGCAAGCAATATTTCTGGCGGCTGCTACTCCTTGATTTTCCTGATATATGTAGCGAATTCTGTCAAAATAAGGCTGCAATACTTGCTGCGTGCGATCGCTAGAACCGTCATCTACAACAATAATCTCCAAATCAGTAAAAGTTTGGGACAGCGCGCTCTCCACCGCTTGTACGATGTAGCGAGATCCATTATATACAGGTATAATTACGCTTACTTGCGGTGTTCGAGTAGGTGTTGACATTATTTAGCTCGCTGTTAACCTATGATTATCTAGTTTATATTAATGTCGCGCACATTCAGCATTATTCTGTGTTCGGTAGCTCTACTTACAAAAACTTGAACTTTGGCAAAGTGTAGCATATAATTTTACAGGGAATGATTACTCAAAAGGAAAATAAAAAATGAATTCAGAAACAGTGCAAGTGAATTTGCAGCAGCAGGCAGAAATTTATTTGGCTACAGGGAACTTCGATCGGGCGATCGCACTTTGCCAACAAGTTTTGGCATCTGAACCCAATTCAGCAGAGACTTGCAAGACCTTGGGAAAGGCGCTGCAAGCTCAGGGTAAACTAGAAGACGCAAGGTATTGGTATAAAGTTGCGATCGCCCTGCAACCCGATTTTGCCGAAGCTTTTGCTAACCTCGGCACTGTCTGCGCTACTTTGGAACAGTGGCAAGAGGCGATCGCCTGTTACCAAAAAGCCATCTCCCTGCAACCAAACTTTGCAGGATTTTACCGTAATTTGAGCCGGATATTTACCCAAGTCGGTCAAGCTGAAGAAGCAGCAGACTGTTGGTATCAAGCACTCATGATGGAACCGACAGAGATAGCGGAAGAATATCTCGATTTAGGTAATACTTTGTTGGCGCAAAACAAGCCAGAAAAAGCGCTGACTTGTTACCACCGCACGATTTATTTAAACCCGAGTTTTTGCGAAGCTTACTGCCAATTGGCCGAAGCTGCTAGCGAGCTAAAGCAGTGGGACGAAGCTATTGTTAACTACCGCAAAGCTATTCAACTCCAGCCGGAGATTTCGGATTTTCATTACAAATTAGGCAATGTTTTGCAAGCTAAGGAACTCTGGCGCGAAGCGGAGGCAGCCTACCGAAAAAGTATTGATTTAAATCCAAATTCTTTTTTGTCATACTACAATTTAGGCAGCGTGCTGCTCAATTTAGAAAAATGGCAAGAAGCTGCGATCGCCTACCGCACGGCTGTGGAAATTAACCCGGATTATTCTTGGTCTTACTACAGCATCGGTGCAGCTTGCGATCGATTAGAAGAATGGTCTGAATCCGCCGCAGCTTACCAGCGCGCTACTGAATTAGACCAGAATTTTTTCTCAGCTTTTCACCAGTTAGGGGATGCTCTTGTTAAACTAGAAAAGTGGTCGGAAGCTGAGGCTGCATACGAACGGGCGATCGCACTAAATGCGGATTTATTTTGGTCTCATTATAACTTAGCTTTGACTTTAGTTAAACTTCAAAAGTTTGAAGCCGCAACACTCGCTTATCGGCGGGCGATCGCACTCAATCCAGAATTCTCTTGGACTTACCACAATTTAGGAGCAGCGCTGTTAAAAACCCAACAGTGGAAAGCCGCAGCTACCGCTTACCAACGTGCTATTGAACTTAATCCCACTATTTCTTGGTCTTATTACAATTTAGGCGATGCTTTGAGTGGACATCACGCATGGAACGATGCTGTTTCCGCCTACCTTTTTGCGCTTCAAATCGAGCCGTCCCTCCCGAAAATTTACATAAAGTTAGGTGAGGCTCTAATTAAAAGAACTCCGGTAGATTCAGATGTAGCAACTAGCTACTATCACCACGAAATGCAGCCGCAGCACGCTCCTGAATTTTACTGCGAAATAGCCCAAAATTTTGTTGAGAGCGATCGGCTTAACGAAGCCATTATGTTGTACTTAATGGCCTTAGAAATTCGCCCAAAAGATCCAGAAATATCCCAAAAATTAGAGGATATTTTAGAAAAACAGCGTCAAACAGGGGAATCTACTCTATTATTAGAGTTAGAGGCTAAGGATATTCGCGATCGCTACATTGCCCGAGTAGTCAAAGGCAAGACTTTTGCAGAAGTCGGCGGCTTGTGGGGAACTGTCAACGAAAAAGTATCTGTAGCTAGCAAATATGGTGCAGTTTCTCTGACAATGATTGATGTCAGCCCTGCCTCCTCCCACTGGTGGCAAGATTTTCACGATCGCATGACAAGTTTAAATATTGCTAATTATCACTGTATCAATCAAGATATCACTCAGATTCAGCTTGGAGACATTGGCGAGCCTTACGATGTAGTTCACTGTGCAGGAGTTTTGTACCATCACCCCCATCCGTTGCAGATTTTAGTTGCTTTGCGTCAGATAACTCGCGAGCATTTAATTTTCACTTCAGCTATTACCCAAGAAGTTATAGACAATGAGTTGGGACGCTATGAAATTCCGGCTTCTGGAGTAATGTTTGTTCCCGCTTTGGACGACGCAGAACGAGCTATTTTAACAGCTTATTGGCGGCCATACATCAACAACCACCAACTTATAGGGATAACTGAGAAAGCAGTTTTTGACATGAACGATTTTGCGCCGTGGTGGTGGCTGCCTACAGCTACTGCTTTAGAAGCTATGTGCGAAGTCGCGGGATTTAAAGTTTTAGACAAAGGATTGACTTGGAACAATAATGCTCTGACTCTCCTACTGGGGATTTGAGGATTGGTAAACGAACAATAACAGGACTTGCTTGTACACAAACGGCTAAACACCCAGTTTATGAGCGGGTTCCTCGTTTTCTTTCCCCATATTCCTACTAGAAACCGGGTGTTTTTCGTAATTCTCAAATAAAATAGCTGCAAACCTTTTTTGTGAAGAAAACAGGAACTGGGAAATAATCAATGAACAATCACCAACCTGGGACGCCGTTAGGAAACATTTTAGTAGTAGACGATACACCAGAAAACCTGCGTCTGTTGTCTACAATGTTGACTCAGAGGGGGTACACCCCCCGCTGCGTGATTAACGGAAAAATGGCTTTGAGAGCCTGCAATTCTAATCCACCAGATTTGATTTTGCTCGACATAATGATGCCGGAAATGAACGGCTACGAAGTCTGTCAGCACTTGAAATTAGAACCTAAAACTCGCGAAATACCGGTAATTTTTATCAGCGCTAAAGATGAAGTTTTCGACAAAGTAAACGCATTTGCTGTGGGAGGTGTTGACTATATCAGCAAGCCATTTCAGTTTGAAGAAGTGCTTGCCCGCATCGAAAGTCACCTCAGCCTGCGGAATTTACAAAAGCAGCTAAAAGAACAAAATATGCTGCTGCAAGAAGAAATCACGAGCCGCTTAGCAGTCGAAAAAACTCTTCAGGAAAAAAACCAAATTTTGCAACAAGAAATCAGCACCCGTTGCGCCGTTGAAAAAGCTTTGCAAGAGCAAAATTTGGTACTCCAACAAGAGATATCCCACCGCCAGCGCGCCGAATCGGCTTTATTAAAATCTAACCAAGAATTGGCACGTTCAAATGCAGAACTAGAACAATTTGCTTATGTGGCTTCTCATGACTTGCAAGCGCCTTTAGCAACCATTGCTAGTTACGCTCAACTTTTAGAAAAACGCTACAAAGACCAACTCGACAGCCAAGGTAGTAAGTTTATCGGCAATATCGTTCAGGGCTGCACCAGAATGCAAACTTTAATTGACGATTTACTCGAATATTCGCGCGTTGGCCGGAGTCGGAAACCTTTTCAACTGACAGATTGCAATCATGCAGTCGAGCAAGCACTCGCGAACCTGCAAGGGGCGATCCGTGAGACTAAAGCCCTTGTCACCTACAGCGAATTACCCGCGGTAATGGGGGATATTTCTCAACTCGTACAGCTATTTCAAAATTTAGTCAGCAATGCGATTAAATATCGCCACGATGCACCGCCTGTGGTTCATATTACCGCCTGCAAACACGAGGAAAACTGGTTAATTTCTGTCTCAGATAATGGAATTGGGATTGCTCCGCAGCATCAAAAACGTATCTTTCAAATTTTCCAGCGCTTGCACACTCAAAGAGAATATTCTGGGACAGGTATTGGTTTAGCAATTTGTCAAAAAATTGTGGAAATTCACGGCGGATGTATCTGGGTGGAGTCGGAACCGGAGCAAGGTTCAACTTTTCACTTTACTCTGGCTTAGTCGAGACCTCTTTTCGGCAAAAGGTATAAGCTATAAGGTAGGTAAACCGAAGTAATTTCTATAGTTTAAGTCAAACAATAGACAGTAGAATTTACAAGTTAACACCCTTTTATATGGAAAACAAAATAACTGAATAACTGGGAAAAAATGTGACTATCGGGGTTGGGATAGGGGCTATAGTTGCATGGTTTTTTAAAGTGGTATAAATAACCAGTTCAAATAAAAAAAGTTTTTCGTTGACAGTCGAGTTGGTGCGTGATATAATTGTAATTATTAAACATAATTTTTGTAACGCTTGCTTACCCTCCCCAATCTGACGATCGATGTATGTGTATGGGCAATTGAATGACTGCCCTGAAAATAAAAGGTAAAATTCAAGTTAGTTTAATATTTTCTGGGTGAAAAAATATTATGAAAGCAGTTTTTAACTTAGCTTTGCCTCCTATCTGCTTTAAAGTTCTCTTAGTAGAAGACAACCATCACGAAGCTGAGCTGATTGAAGATTTGCTGTCAGAAATTGGCGGCGCGCAGCGTATAGTGCTGACGAAAGTAGAGCGTCTCAGCGAAGCGCAGCAGCGATTGAATGAAGAAACTTTTGACATAATTTTATTAGACCTTTCACTGCCAGATAGTCTGGGAATCGAGACGGTGGCTCGGGTACAAGAGTACGGGGTAAATGTGCCGATCGTAGTTCTGACCGCCCAAAACGACGAAGAACTTGCCCTGCGGTTGATTTCGGTCGGCGTACAGGATTATTTGGTAAAAAGAAAAATCGACAGCGAACTGTTAATTCGATCGCTCCGTTACGCCATAGAACGGCAGAACAGTCAAGATGCTTTGCGAAAAAGTGAAGAAAAATATCGCTCGGTGGTGGAAAATTCTCTGATCGGCATTGCCATCATTGCTCCAATTATTGACCCCGAAATTCCTCAAAATTGCAACTGGATAGAAGTTAACGATGCCCTGTGCAATTTGCTGGGCTATGAGCGCTACGAACTCGTGCAAAATAATTGGCTAGACTTGACTCATCCAGAGGATTTGGAGGCTAATTGTGAAAATTTTGCTCAGATGTTAGCAGGTAGGATCGACGGTTACATCTCAGACAAAAGGTGGCTCAGAAAAAACGGCGAAATAGTTCACACGCGAGTTTCCCTGCGCTGCATCCGCCGCCTGGACGGGTCGATCGACCGGATGATCGAAGTAGTCTTAGACGTGAGCGATCGCTACCGCTACGAAGCCAAACTGAAAGCGTCAGAAGAATTTTTAAACCACACCATAAATGCTACGCCCGACCCAATTTTTGTCAAAGACGAGCAACACCGCTGGATGATATTAAATGATGCTTTTTGTCAGTTGGTCGGCAAATCGCGGCAAGAACTGATCGGCAAATCCGATTATGACTTTTTCCCCAAATCAGAATCTGCTGTTTTTTGGACAAAAGATGAAGAAGTATTGACAACGGGTGTCTGCTTGGAAACAGAAGAAAAATTCACAGACTCGGCCGGGAAAGAACACATAATTTCTACCAAAAAAAGCGTCTTCCAAATAGCAGACGGAAGTAAAGTAATAGTGGGTACAATTAGAGATTTTACCGAATACAGACAGCAACAAAAAGCCCTGGAACAAAGCGAAGCTCGCTTTCAAAAATTGGTAGCTAACCTGCCGGGAACAATTTATCAATTACGAAGGTCAGCAACTGGAAAAATATCTTTCCCCTACATCTCTTCAGGCAGCCGGCAACTCTACGAATTAGATCCCGAAGCAATAGAGCAAAATGCGGAACTGATTTCCAATGGAATTCACCCCGACGACCTCTTAGATTTAAAATCATCGATCGCAATTTCAGCCACTACGCTGGAACCTTGGCAGCAGCAGTGGCGGCAGACTTTACCATCTGGAAAAGTTAAGTGGCTGCAAGGAGCTGCGAGACCTGAAAGGCTCAATAATGAGAGCAAATCTGGCAGCGAAGGCGATATTCTCTGGGACGGTTTAGTGATGGATATCACTGAATTAAAGCAGGCACAAACAGAGCGCGATCGTTTTTTTACCATCTCCTTAGACTTGCTTTGCATTGTAGGTTTTGACGGGCATTTTAAACGTTTAAACCCAGCTTGGTCAACAGCTTTAGGCTACAGTATTAGTGAATTGTTTGCCAAGCCAATGATCGATTTTGTTCATCCAGACGATCGAAAAGCCACCGCAGCCGAAGGAGCAAAACTAATAGCGGGTAGATCCAGTATCTCCTTTGAAAACCGCTACATCTGCAAAGACGGTTCTTACAAATACTTCCTGTGGACGGCATCGCCATTTAGCGAAGAAGGTTTAATCTACTCAGTCGGTCACGACATTACCTCTCGTAAACAAGCAGAGTCCCAACTCCAGCGACAAGCAGTAGCAATGGCCGCTGCTTATGACGGAATCGCCATTTTTAATAATAATAAACAATGTATTTATTCCAACGACGCTTATCTCAAAATGTACGGCTTGGCTAGCCCTAGCGAACTGTATGGTAAGAAATGGGAAATGCTCTACAGCAAAGCAGAAAATTTATTTTTTGAACTACAAATAATGCCGACGCTCCTGCAAAAAGGGTACTGCAATATAGAAGCTACCGGTCAGCGCCGGGACGGTACTAAGTTCCCTCAAGAATTGTCGCTGACAACGCTTGTCGGTGGCGAAATAATTTCTATAGTCCGCGATATAACTAATAGAAAACAGGTAGAATCAGCCCTGCGAGCGAGCCAGCGGCGCTACCAAACTTTAGCCGAAGCATCGCCAGTTTGCATATTTCACACCGACACCTTGGGAAATTGCCTTTATGTGAATCAACGGTGGAGCGAAATTACGGGATTAAACGCAGAATTAGCAGCAGAAATTGGCTGGATGAATGCCATACATCCCGATGATGTTGATCGGGTGAAAAATGAATGGCATCGAGCAATTATTGAGAAAATTCCTTTTAAATCAGAATACCGCTTTCAGCGTCCAGACGGTCGTGTAATTTGGGTGATAGGTCAGGCAATTGCAGAAATCGGAGACAAGCAGGAAATTAAAGGCTATATCGGCACTATTACTGATATTAGCGATCGCAAACAAGCAGAATTAGATTTGCTGCGAGTTACTCAAGCGGTGGAAAGCACCAGCGATGCGATCGGCATTGCTGACTTGACAGGGCGATCGCTATACCACAATCAAGCCTTTGTTCAACAGTACGGCTACACAGCAGAAGAACTAAACACAGCAGGCGGATTAACAGCAATTTACCCCCAAGCTAAAGTGCTGCTAGAAATGTTTAAAACGATCCGTAAAGGCAAATCTTGGCAAGGCGAACTCAAAATCAACACTAAAAACAACAAACTGGTAACAACTTTATTTCGCGCCGACGGCATTAAAGATGAAACTGGTCATTTAATCGGGTTAGTGGGAGTAATTACCGACATCACCGAACGCAAACAAGCGGAGATGGCACTGCAGCAGCAATTAAGGCGAGAACGGCTGGTAGTTGCCATGCTCGATCGCATTCGCTCCTCCCTAAATTTAGAAGAAGTCCTGACAACTGCTGTCGAACAAGTGCGGCAATTTTTGCAAACAGACCGCACAGTTATTTACCGATTCAATCCCGACTGGAGCGGTCTTGTAGTTGTCGAATCTGTAGCAAAAGATATAAGTTTGCTGCAAAACTTTGACAATTTCGATCCGTGTTTTGGAGAAAAATTTGTTGATGTTTACCAGCAAGGCTATATTCGCGCTATAGAAAATATTTACGCGGAAAATATGAGCGAATGTCACATTAAATTTCTAGAACAATTTGGAGTTAAAGCTAACTTAATAGTGCCGATTTTACAAGCCAGAGAAAGCATTTCCCAGGTCCAGCCGACGGCAGAAAATCAGCTCTGGGGACTCCTGATCGCCCACGATTGCAGCGGCCCCCGTTCCTGGGATTCCTCAGAAATAGAATCCCTCCGGCAATTGTGCGTGCAATTGGCGATCGCGATCCAGCAATCGACGCTATTTCAACAAGCACAAACGGAAATTGTCGATCGCAAACTTGCAGAATCTGCCCTCCAACAAGCTGCATTAGCCGCAGAAAGCGCCAACCGCGCCAAAAGCGAATTTCTTGCCAATATGAGCCACGAACTACGCACGCCTTTAAACGGCGTTTTAGGTTACACTCAAATCCTCAAAACCGACAAAGACTTAAGCTCAGATCACCAAGAAAGTCTCAGCAATATTCAACAGTGCGGTCAACACCTGCTGATGTTAATCGACGATGTTTTAGATCTTTCCAAAATTGAAGCTAGAAAAATGGAACTCTACCCGGAAGAGTTGAATTTTATAAATTTCACGAAAAACATTGCCGATCTCTTTCAGATGCGGGCCGCTCAAAAAGAAATTTTATTCAATTACGAACAAGTCTCTCCCCTGCCTAGCTGCGTTCGTGTCGATCCAAAAAGATTGCGCCAAATTCTCATAAATTTACTCAGCAATGCCGTTAAATTTACTAACAGTGGCGGTGTGACTTTCAAAGTCGGCTATGTCGGCACAGGGGCCTGGAGTCGAGGGCAAGGAGAAAATTATGAGTTCTCGACTTTGAGTTCGGAACTGAAAGAAAATTATATGCGCTTCGCCCACAATGCGATCGCAGCCAAACACGCTTTAAAAATCCGCTTTCAAGTCGAGGATACTGGCACGGGCATAGACCAAAGCAAGTTAGAAGAAATATTTTTGCCTTTCCACCAAGTAGGAGGCAATACATTTGTGGAAGGTACAGGTCTCGGACTCTCGATCAGCCAGAAATTAGCGAAACTAATGGGTGCCGAAATTCGCGTCCACAGCACTTTGGGAAAAGGCAGCACTTTTTGGATAGATTTAGAATTGCCAGCAGCTAAACGGTACTTGGAGGTGTCTCCTTTGCAGGAAAAACGCTGGGTTGTCGGTTTTATGGGCAACAAGCGGAAAGTGCTAATCGTAGATGACAATCAAATGAATCGCGATTTGTTGTGCAGGCTGCTGGGGCGTTTGGGATTTGAGGTTGCAGAGGCCCAAAACGGGCAAGAATGCCTCTGCAAAACAGTTGAATTTCAACCGGATGTGATTTTAATGGACTTGCGGATGCCTGTAATGGATGGCTTAGAAACTGCAAGAAAACTGCGGCAGTTGCCGGAAGTAAAAGATGTTGTGTTAATCGCTATGTCAGCTAGCGTTTTCGAGGCTACGCAGCAAGATAGCATCCTCGCAGGGTACAATGATTTTCTTCCCAAACCGATCGAAGCAAATCACTTTTTGGAACAGTTGCGCCTGCATTTGGGACTACAATGGATTTATGGGGAGTCTTCGGAAAACAAAAAGCGCAAACCTCCCAGTTTGTCACCAGCCTCTGATTTTCCTGCTTATTCTTCTCTGTTACCTGCGGCTTCGGAGTCGTTAGCAAAACTTTTGAAACTCGCAGCTATGGGCGACATTGAAGAAATTTTTGAGGAGAGTGCTAAGCTGGAGAGTTTAGAACCTAATTTACTGCCGTTTGTCTCGAAGCTGCGCCAACTTGCTAAGGGATTTCAGCTCAAACAAATTCGGAATACTTTAAACCAATATATCGATGGTCAGTAGTCAGTAGTCAGTGGTCAGTGGTCAGTAGTCATTAGTTATTGGTTCCAATGCCCAATGCCCAATGCCCAATGCCCAATGCCCAATACAAGTCTGGTACCTCATCTTTCTGAGAAAGGCTATACTCTTCTACTCTAATATTCTGTTGTTTCACTCTAATAGCCAACCAAATAATTCTCCTACTGTCAGTTGCAAATCCCTGGCAAAAGATGGCATGGGCAATAACTGTTCCGGTTCGTCAAACACCTCCGTTGATTGAGTCGGCCGATATACAAAAACCGATCGCTCCTCTGGATCGATTAACCAACCCATTTGAGTTCCGTGCTTGAGACAATGTAAAATATTTTTAGTAACTTTAGTTTGGCTTTGGTCGGGGGAGAGGATTTCAATTGTCCAATCCGGGGCGATCGCAAACACATTGGCCACACCACCATTTTCTTTACGGGGAATGCGCTCCCAAGTGAATACAGTCACGTCTGGAACGATCGCTCGACCGCCAAAAATGCACCGTAGTTCTGGAAATGCTCGCGCCACCTTTTGAGGTTTGAGAGTAGCATTAGCAGCGCTTGTCAACTCGCCTTGAATGACACTATGTTGGCCTTGAGGCATCGGTTTTTGAATGATTTCACCGTCAATGTACTCGCTGGCTGGTTGAGTTTCTGGCAACTTCAGAAACTCTTGGAGTGTCAAAGATTTTGGCAGGGTTTCTACCATCCAATTTTACCTATAAAATAGAGTTTCATCTGCTATTTTACCCAAAAGTCCCGGACTCGTGCGATCGGCGCTCCACTCACTTCAACATCCGGCTCTACCACCTTGCATCCTGGGGCTAATCTTGCTTCTATATATTCAGAGACAGTTTTTGAGAGAGTTGGGATTGAAATTACTTTGCCTCAGTAACGGCCACGGAGAAGACGCGATCGCCCTTCGCATCTTGCAGGAACTGCAACAGCACCCGCATCCGCCAGAATTAGCCGTGTTTCCGCTAGTGGGTGAAGGGCAAGCTTTCGCTCAACTAGAAAACGCCCGCATCATCGGCCCGGTGCAGCGAATGCCTTCGGGCGGCTTTATTTACATGGACAGAAGGGAATTTTTGCGCGATGTCAAAGGCGGCCTGCTGCAGTTGACCATCGCTCAGTTTAAAGCCATCCGCGCTTGGGTGCGAACCCAAAAACAGTCTGGGAATCAAGACGGCGTTATTTTAGCCTGCGGGGATATTGTACCGCTGCTGTTTGCTTGGCTCAGCGGCGCGCCCTATGCCTTTGTCGGTACTGCCAAGTCCGAGTATTATTTGCGGGACGAGGACGGGCCTCTGGCTCGCAAATCCAGGGTAAGCGGTGGGTGGAATTGGTCGCGATCGGTTTATTTGCCTTGGGAGCGCTGGTTGATGACTCGATCGCGCTGTCGAGCCGTTTTTGCCAGGGACGCGCTCACCGCCGAGACCTTACAAAAGCTGGGCATTCCCGCTTACGATCTCGGAAACCCGATGATGGACGGACTCGAACCGGAAAACCCCGCCGGTTTTTACGGCCCTGACGCAGAGTTTCGGGAAATCGAGCGATCGCTCATCATCACCTTACTTCCCGGTTCTAGAGCGCCGGAAGCCTATGCTAATTGGCTGCTAATAGTAGAGGCTGTAGCCGGAATTTTATCGCTGTTTGCCGATCGCAAATTGTTATTTTTCGGAGCCATTTCTCCAGAGTTAAACTTAGAAGCTTTGCGACCTAGTTTAGAATTTTTCGGCTGGCGACAAGACGGGGAAACTAGAACGCAGCGGCCAGAAGCAAGTATTTTGCGACCTCCTGTTTCCAGCGCTCGAGAAATTCGGAAAGAATCTCCTAATTTGCTATTGCCCCTGACATTTGTGCAGAGAAATGCCACGATGATTTTGACTCAGCAAAGTTTTAACGATTGTTTGTACGAAGCCGATTTAGCAATAGCAATGGCCGGAACCGCTACAGAACAATTTGTAGGTTTAGGAAAACCGGCGATCGCCATTCCCGGAAACGGCCCGCAATTTACTTTCGCCTTTGCAGAAGCTCAAAGTCGCCTGTTAGGGCCGTCATTAATTTTAGTCAAACATCCCGCCGAAGTTGCCGGTGCCGTGCAGTCTTTGCTCCGCGACCCCGACAGGTTGCAGCTAATCGCTGAAAATGGCTGGCGCCGCATGGGAGAACCCGGTGCAGCAGCCAGAATTGCCGAGTGTTTAATTCAGCGCTTCGGCGGTGAATTCAGCAATTCTCCATTGCCCGCAATAGACTAGGGACAAAACATTGTTTTGTCCCTACCAAATATCTTTAATTCTACTTTCTTTAAAAAAATCTTGTTCGCTAATATCATGTCCGATGGATCGCCCATAATACATAAGCCAGGGCGGGTTTGTGAGATTGTCCGTTTTTGGCAAATATTATTGGCTCACGGGCCCCTACAGGAATCCGGGTAATCGACCGGACATGATATAACTACTAACTTCCGTTGTCTGTAGTGAGGAATGCAAGTCCTCTGATTTTTATGAGGACTTGCATTCCGATGCTGCAAACCAATTTTATTGTGGTTGTTCGAGTAGGTGTGCAGGGCCGCGCACCTTACTAATAAGCTGTTGCGGCCTTTAAATTGTATGTCAAAAAAAATCAAAGTCTTGTGGGGAGTAGGGGCCCTAGCGTCCCGCCCGCCCTGAATATACAATTTAAATGCGCGACAGCTTACACCACTGGCAGAAAAATTTAATTCGCCGTTTGTTCCGAAGATTGATCCCAGAAATTAGCTTGAGGAATTTTAAAATCCGACTTAACCAAAACTCCCGGTTCTCGCTGCATCGGCAGCACATCTAAAGTATCCGTTTGCGCGCAATATTTTAAATCTTCAATAACACCTAAACCGAGGAGGCGCTGACCGTGACTGGCTCTTTCCAACAATTCGTGCAACCTATCTTGCCAGTGGAGATAAAGAGCAATAGCCCCAAATACTTCATCGTTACCAGCAAAATCGCTCGCAGGAATACCGCTTTCTGCTAGGAGACTTTGGGCGATCGCACCAGCACAAACCGTATCTTCCAACGAATAACTTCCTTCCCAACCAGAACCCACAATCCAAATAGTTTCCGGCCGTTTACTTAACAAAAACTGCACCACAGATTTGCGGTTAATCAAAGCCGCCGTTAACACAGTTGCAGCAGCTTGCACTCGTTCCAGAGCGCGAGTACCATTAGTTGTGCTGATAAAAATTCGCTTCCCACTCACCTTTTCTGGCGTGCAGTCGAGAGGAGAATTCCCCATGTCAAATCCGTCAACTTTCCCGCCGCCGCGCTCTCCAGCGCGAATCCGCTTATCAGCAGGCCATTTTTCGCTGCTTGCCATTAGCTTATCTAAGTCGCTGAAAACTTGGACAGCTTCCGCCCCATTATTCAGGGCCGTTGCCATTGTCGTAGTCGCCCGCAGCACATCAACTGCGATCGCGCAAGCCGGCATTTTGTCGGCTGGCGTAAGTTCCGGGGTATGGTAAATAAAAAGCTTCACTTTTGGGCAACCTGCGATAAATCCTCATCAGTCATAATAATGGAAAATGGATGATAGAAAATAGAGTCGAGTCCTCAAAAGCAGAAAATATGTCAAAACAGTTAAATTCAAACCCCGCCCGCGCCGCCATTACCGCACCAATTGGACTCCTGGCAGGTTTCACCTATCCTTTGCGAGCTTTCACGCTGATTTTGCAAACTCCCAAGCTGTGGACTTATGTATTAGTTCCCGTGGTGCTAAATTTTATAATTGGTATTGGTCTTTATTTAAGCTTGCTATTTCCCAGTTTGGCTGGGATAGATGTTTTAGTTGCCGATTTGTCCGTCCGATTTAATGCTCTAATTGCGAGTTTTCCAGCTTGGCTGAGCTTTCTCGGTGTGTTAACAGTTGCTTTCGGCTGGCTGCTGCGCGTACTCCTAGTGTCAGGACTTTTGCTGATAATTGGATTTTTGTTAGTGCAGTTTGGCGTGATTTTAGGTTCGCCCTGGTACGGCAAACTTTCCGAACAATTGGAACTGCTGCGGAACGGTCAATTGCCCGCAGAAGCACCAATGAATTTGGCGAGTAGTTTTGGGGATATTCAAAGGGCGATCGCCTTTGAACTGCGAAAACTACAAATTTTGTTGAGCGTCGGTATACCCCTGCTGCTGCTAAATTTTATTCCTGGTGTCGGCTCTATTCTTAGCAGTTTTGGTGGCGTAGCTTTGGGCGCGACTATTGTCTGTTTGGACTTTTTAGATGCACCTTTGGAGAGGCGGAGGCGACCTTTTCAGGAGAAGTTGGAGATAATTTGGGCGAGTTTGCCGGCCAGCGGGAGTTTTGGTTTGGTTTGTTTGGGTTTGGTGAGCATTCCGCTGTTGAATTTGTTGGCAATTCCGCTGTGCGTGACGGCGGGAACTTTGTTTTTTTGCGATCGCATTTGGCCGGCCCGCTTTGCTCCCGAAGAAAGAAAGAGCGATCGAGAAACTAACATTACAACTTAAAAACTAGGGAGATGCTTCTTCCTTCGGCTGACTCTGGGAGTTAATCGCCAAAAACGGGCTTAAAAACAGCCAGCTAATGAAGAAAAAGGATGCTGTAAATAGCTGGACAATATCGATCGCCGACAAATATCCGTCAGATAATAGTGCAATACTTCTATCTGTCAGCCCGAATATCCAAGAGAGAATCCCAAACAGCCAAATGCCTTTTTGGAGCATGGGCAAAAATGCTGAAACTTCGGAGTTTTGCTGCTTGTTCATTAATTTAGCCCTTGTTTGCGAAAAGTCTGATTAACCGGGCACCCCAAGGGCTTAAGGATTTTTAGTGTCTCCTCGGATTCCCTTTGTTATCTATATGTTAAGAAATGTTTCCCGAAATGACAACGCGCCCTGGGAGGTATTTCCGCATCTATCTCAAGAGGTAGTCGCAGCGCTCATAAAGAGTGATATTTGCTACACTTTGGTAGGATGCGCGATCGCGATCGGGTTCTGGGCTAGTCTTGCCATTAGTCCCAGGCGGTTGATATAGTGGGTCACAGGCTACGTAAAAGAGCGAAATCACAAATTATGTTATTTAACAGTATTGAATTTTTAGTATTTTTTGCGATTGTTTTCGCCATATATTATTTCCCTCCGTTGCAAAAATTGCAGGTTCCCATCCTGATAATTGCCAGCTTTATTTTTTACAGTTGGAGCGCCCCCGCACTGTTGCTGATCCTGCTACTCTCCATTCTTATCAACGCTACAGTCAGCTTTCAAGTTGCCCGGATTTCTGGCAAGAAACAGCGATTTTTTTGGGCTTTATCGGGAGTCGTTCTCAATGTATTAATTTTGAGCTTGTTTAAATACGCTGGTTTGCTAACTAACTTTGTTACCGATGTTTTTAATATTGCTCGCTCCGAAGGCAGCATTGCTTATTTATTCTTAAAATTGCCTCTGCCTATCGGCATTTCTTTCTACACATTTGAAGGCATAAGTTTAATCGTAGACGTACTGACTCAAAAAAACAAAAGCGAAACCGAAGCAAACGCTTACGTCTCGCCCAACTTCACCCAACACCTGCTAAATACTTCATTTTTTATTAGCTTTTTCCCCAATTTACTGTCAGGCCCGATTTTAAAATCCAAGACTTTTTATCCCCAGATTGTTCCTAAATACTTTAAAGATATTCCTTGGAATTTCATTTTTCGCTCGCTCGTTGTTGGCTACTTCCTAAAAATGGTCATCGCCGACAACTTAAAAGACTATACCTTCTGGATCAGCTTTCCCTACTACCAAGGATTTGGAACTCTTACCAACCTGACACTGCTGTTTGGCTACTCAATACAAATTTTCGCCGATTTTGCCGGTTACTCCTTAATTGCGATCGGTTTTGCAGCCGCTTTGGGCTACAAAATTCCAGACAACTTCGACTTTCCCTACATCTCGCGTTCCCTCTCCGAATTCTGGAGAAGGTGGCACATTTCCCTCTCAACTTGGCTCAGAGATTATCTATACTTTCCCCTCGGCGGAAACCGCAAAGGAAAAATCCGAACTTATGTTAACTTAATGATAGTAATGACTTTAGGAGGATTATGGCATGGCGCTGCTTGGAGTTATGCAGTTTGGGGAATTTATCACGGATTAGGTTTAGCAGTAGAACGCTTTTTTGGGTTCGACAAATCCAAAAACAAATTGCCAGAACCAAATCAAGTAAAAACCAAACCCATCTGGCAGCAATTATTATTGGACAGCCTTAGCGTTTTAGGAATTTTCTCTTTTGTTTCCGTGGGATGGCTGCTTTTCAAACTGCCACGATTTGAAGAAGCGGTTGACTTCGCAGTTACTTTAGTTCGCAACTATAAAGTCAAGCCCGGTTGGAGTCACATTATTCCGACGCTAATTTTTTCGCTACCAGTAGTGATTTATCACATTCCCCATTTTCCCACTTGGCAAAATCGGATGAAACAGGATTCAAATAAAAACGGCCAAAAAGTCTGGAGCCTTTATCAAGATTTAGCTTTAGGAATTATGCTAGCAATGATATTCCTCAACAGTGGCAGCTCGAAACAATTTATTTATTTCCAATTCTAGAAGGTGTTCTATGTTTGTCAAATTCCCGTTGCGACCGATTTTGCGCCCGGTACTAATTTTTCTGTTTATAATGAGTTTTTATCAAGCGCTTGTCAGCGGCGGAGTTTTGCCTGCTTCCGACGGAGTTAGCCTGCTTCAAAATAATATTGTTAAAACTCAAAGGTATGTATATCAGGATAATTCCGATCTAAAAATGGTAATGGTAGGTAGTTCTCTAGCGGCCAACCTTAATGTTGAACACATTGGAGAGGGCGTAAAGAGCATAGCTTTGGGGGGAGGAGCGAGCCAAACAGGTTTAGAAATAGTTAAAAGAAGTAAAAGCAAGCCTCCTATTGTTTTGGTGGAAATTAACGATACTATTGTTCGGAAAATAGATCCAGAATTAATGGATTCTTTGTATCATCCTCTTTTTTATTGGTTACGCCAGTATCTACCGATGATGAGAGAGGAATACCGTCCGATTAGCATTTTTGTGGATTCTTTAAAAAGTCGCTCAAAGCAGAATCTAAAACTGATGACGCGAGAGACACTAGATAGATTAGAAGGTCGATATCTTACTCCCGACTTATCCCAAAAAGCTATCCAAACGGTAGTTGATATTCAAAGTCAACCTTTGTCTGAAAAAGATGCAGAAGCTATAAAAAAAGAAGCTGAGTTTATTAAAAGTCAAATCGCAGAAATCAAAAAAAATACCGGGGCTAAAGTAGTTTTATTTGACATACCGGTTGAGTCGCGAGTTGACGCTGCAATCAGGAGAAAACAAGTCCGAGAATTGGCTAAAAAGCTGTTTCCGTCCGATCGTTTTGAGTGGCTGCCGCCCCCAAAAGATCGAGAATGGCGTACCAATGACGGTGTTCACTTGATCCGCAGCGACGCTAGAGATTTTGCCGAGTTTTTGAGAGATAAATTGCTGGGTACGGTAGCGGCGGGAGCTCTTGACACCGCGCCTAGAAAAGAAAGCTTATAAACAGAGTACAAGCTCAAACTCAAACTTCAACGTGAACCGTACAAATGCGATCGTGCAGGTTCGACTTACTGGGTTTTATGCTAATTTATCAATCAAAGTGATACGACTTCCCCAAAAAAGAATGCAAAAGCAAGCTCTAAACCGATACAGCGTCAGTCATTTCCCATCTAAAATCTAAAATCTAAAATCTAAAATGGTATGATTTACTGCATCAATCCTCAATGCGAACAACGTGAAAATCCTGCTGCTGCTCAAAATTGTCAGGCTTGTGGCACGGATTTGTTAATTGGCGATCGCTATCGTATCCTTAAACCAGTGCGATCGCCCAATCCCGCACGCCCCACAGACATCTTTGAAGTCGAAGACTTGGGAACCGGGGAAAACGAATGGGGAACTGTCAAAATTTTAAAAGTCTTGAAACACACACACAATCCCGATTTAGTTCGCGTGTTCAAGCAAGAAGCGCGAGTTTTGATTTGGCTGGCCGGAAAGGGCTCAGTTCCCCAAGTCGAACCTGACGGTTATTTCCAAATTAAACTCCCCCATAACTTCCAGAAATTGTCTTGTTTGGTGATGGAAAAAATTTGCGGAGAAAACTTGGCAGAATTCTTAACTAAAAAACAGTACGTTTCTCAAAATCTCGCTCTTGATTGGCTGCAACAAATGAGCAATATTTTGCAGGAAATCCACAAATATCATGTAGTGCATCGGGATATTAAGCCATCCAACCTGATGGTTGAAGCCAATGGAAAATTGAGATTAATTGACTTCGGCGCCGCCACAGAAGCAGAGATAGAGACCGCACCCATAGGTTCTGCTGGATACGCCGCACCGGAACAAATTCTAGGTAAAGCAGGCGTGCGATCGGACTTTTTTGCCCTAGGGCGTACTTTTGTACATTTATTAACAGGCATAGAGCCGATCGACTTTCCCGTTAATGGAAAAACTGGTAAAATTAATTGGAGGAACCAGGCTGTAGATATTGACCCGTTACTCCTAGAGTCGATCGACAAATTGATGGAACCGCTACCGGAAAACCGACCTGAAAATACCCAAGTTATTTTAGAAAAATTAAAAATTCACGACGCAGACCCCCTGCAAAAGGGGGACGCAACATCGCTTCAATAAATCTGTTCCAACCTGCGAAAATCCCGCTCAACTTCCGCCCACAAAGCCCGATTGTGAGGGTCAGTTTTCACAGCCTTTTTCAAATAAATTCTCGCCTTATCAACCTGCTTTTCTCCGATCAAATGTCGTCCCCAGCGCTGATAGGCGATCGCCTGCCACTGACGCACCTCCAAATCTTCGGGAACCCGCTGGGCCAAACCCTCAATCAAGGCGATCGCCCGCGGGAACCTCTGATATTTCAGCAACTGCTGCAACTCAAAATAAGCATCTTGCTTTAACTTTTGTTCTACCGCCGACAGATCCGCATGAGATTGAACCGCGGCCTCTTTTCGAGTCACTTTAACTGCCTGCGGTTGAGCTTTCACCCCCCGATCCGGCGGTGTCGAAGTAGGGGGCACAGTTGAATTGGCAACTTTCGACTCCGCAACATCGGGGGGGGCAATTTTCACCAGGAACTTATAAGCCTCCGTAATAGCAATAAACTTATTTTTAGCCTGTTCGTTTCCCGGATTCACATCGGGGTGATACTGTCTCGCTAACTTCCGATAAGAGGCCTTAACTTGCGATAAACTCGCGCCAGACCTCAGTCCTAACTGTCGGTAATAATCTGCAATATCCATCTAGCATGAATGAGCGTTGATAATACCAGTGAACAAACCTGACGGTCAACGGAGTATCGTTAGACTGCAGGCTTCTTTTTCCCTGTTTGCAAGGGCTTTTTTGAGTGACGTAGAACCACCGCCACTTTCGTAATTCAAGCCAATCTTTTTGATAAGCTTGGCTGAATTTTCATCTCTCTCGAGTTCCTCGCCACACTGACAAGAATGCCATCGCTCAGACAATTCTTTAGGCACTTTGTTGAGACAGTTCCAACAATGTTGAGAAGTGCCTTTCGGGTCAACGAATACAACGCTTTTACCTAGTTTACCAGCGACATATTTGATAACAGTAGCAAACTGACCATGAGCAGCATCAAGCATTGATTTGTTTAAGCCACTCTTAGCCGCTTGACCGTTGGGCAAGTAGACCAGATTGCCGTCCTCAATATCAGTCTTAACTTGGGCGCGTCTAGTTAGATTCTTGAGACTCAAGTCTTCCAAAACTAAAACATCACACTTATTGAATAATTTATGTGCAGTCTTGAATTGAAAATCTAATCTTGTTCTAGCTACAAATTGATGAAGTTTGGAAATTTTGTCTTTGATAATTTTCCAAGACTTAGATCCTTTAACTCTTTTAGCTAACCTCGCTTGAAGTTTGGCCAACTTCTCAGAAGACCTTCTCAAAAATCTAGGATTTTCGACTCGTTCGCCATTGGACAAATAGAGATAATTCGTAATTCCCAAATCAATACCGAGACAGTTTTCGGCAGTCGGTTGAATTTCTGCAACCGTTACTGGCACTGTTTTATCTTCTAGCGTTAGGGAAATATACCATCCGTCTGCTTCTCTGATAACCGTTCCCGTCTTAACCTTGAATCCTTTCGGTATTGGTCTGTGGAATGCCATCGGCACTTGACCTATTTTCGCTAGGTCAATACAAATCCTGCTTTGCTCATCTTTGATAATATTCAAATTGTCAAGTTGAGGATAAGTAAACGATTTGTAATAATGAAAACCTTTAAATCTAGGCTTCCCCCTACGGCGGCCATTCTTGTCAAGTATCGTAAAGTTTGAGAAAGAAGTTTCTACCCTGTTGACTACATCCTGTAAGACTTGGGCATCCAACTTTTTGTAATCAGGAAATAGTTTCTTGGTGTTTTTCAAGTCAGCTAACTGTACGGTTTGCCACTGTACATAACCACCATCAATATTTGAGAAAATATCACCCTTTCTTGTTATGGGATTGCCTGCTTCATCTTTTTTCCTGCCATCTCTGGTTTGCACTCTAGTCAGAGGAATATTCTTGTAGATTTCCTCTACTGAGACTATAGAAGCATTCAAAGGACAAGTATTGATGGGTGTTCTGGTAGCTTCCCACCATTTGAATCTCTCGCTCAAACGGTAATTATACTGTCGCCTGCAGAGTTCCAGGTGAGTCGATATCGTCACTGCTTGGGGACGAGTGGGTTTCAGTTTGTACTTGTAGGTTAGCTGCAATGATATCTTCCTTTTTTCGACCTTCCTCAAATATAATGTGTGAATGCTAAAAGCGCAAGACTTGTTAGTAGAAAATCGCATCTTGTAGTGGTGCTACTGTTTCAATGCTTAGAATATACATTGAGAATCAGGATGCTCCCAAAGTATAATGGACTCGCTCCGTACCTCCGACCGCCGCGCCTTTCATCCTCTTGCTGAATTTATTCGGGGTACTGCGATCGCCCGGACGCCTCCAAGATATCTCCGCCTTATACACGCCTTGGACTTCCCGGCTGTTAAGTTAAATATGGCAGAATCCTTAAATGTAAAGATTCTGCCAAAATTTACTGCGAACTAGGTTGTAGTGCGAGGGTTGCCCGCACTACGGTAGCGCAAAAATAACTTACGGACGATCTTCGATCACTCTGTCAATCAAGCCGTATTCTCTGGCTTCCTCAGCGGACATGAAATAGTCGCGATCCATGTCCTTCTCGATTTTCTCGATCGGCTTGCCAGTATTCTTAGCATAGATATTATTGAGTTCGTGGCGCAGCCGCAGAATCTCTTTCGCCTCAATCTGAATATCCGTTGCTTGTCCCCGCGTGCCCCCAGAAGGCTGGTGAATCATGATTCGCGAGTGAGGCAAAGCTAACCGTTTTCCTTTCGCACCGGCAGCTAACAGGAAAGAACCCATCGAAGCAGCCAAGCCCACACAAATCGTCACCACGTCCGATTTAATGTGCTGCATGGTATCAAAAATAGCCATGCCTGCCGACACCATTCCGCCTGGGGAATTGATGTACAAAATAATATCCTTACCTGAATCTTCCGAATCGAGGTAGAGCATCACAGCGATGATTTGATTGGCAATTTCATCGTCAACGTCCCTGCCCAAGAAAATAATCCGTTCCCGGTAGAGGCGATCGTAGATATTAATCCACTGAGTATCATAACCACCCGGCATTTTGTAGGGAACTTTGGGCACACCTATAGGCATAATTCGGAACTCCGTTTAGTTGGTAATTGGCGATCGGGCAATTGGTTATGGTTTATTAGTTATTTGTTACTTGTTATTTCCGGTTTTTGAGTTTTTGGTTATAATGACCCCTAAACCCTAACCAATAACTAATAACTAATAACTAATACCCCCTAACCGAATTAGATGACTCCTGCAGGCAGCGGTTTCGGCAATTCTTCCGAACTTTCAAGAACGCGATCGATCAAACCGTATTCTTTAGCTTCCTGGGGCGTCAGGTACAGCAACCGATCCATATCTTTAGTAATCTTTTCGATTGGTTGGCCTGTACAGCTTGCAAAAATCTCAAGCATCGTTGCTTTATTTGCCAGCACTTCCTTAGCCCGAATTTGAATGTCGCTTGCTTGACCCCGCGTGTAAGCCTTGGGTTGGTGCAACACAATAGAAGCGTGGGGCAAACTCGCTCGAAAGCCTTTTGTACCAGCCGCTAACAGCATCGCAGACATCCCCATTGCCGAGCCGAGGCAAATAGTGTGCACAGGCGGCTTAATGTACCTGATCGTATCGCAGATAGCGAAGGCTTCTGTTTCAAAGCCGACGGGTTCGCCACTGTAACCAGAAGTGCCGGTCGAGTTGATGTAGATTTTGATCGGCTTATCCGGGTCTTCGTACTGCAAGAACAACAGTTCAGCGATAATCAGTTCTGTTACCGCAGGCACCAGAGGCATCCCCAGATAAACGATCCGCTCCTTCAGCAACAGGGATGGCAAATCTGGAGGTGGCGTCCGAGAGTTCCCTTCCCCGTAGTATGGCGATTGCACAGCTTTAATTGGTGTGTTCATATAACCGAAATGTTGCCTGAACTGATGGAGCTATTCTTAAAGAAATACTAACGCAATCTTTAGGTATCCCGCATGAAAGTTAGTTTGCTCCCGGTTTTAAACGACCCTAACCTTGACGCTGCTGCGCCCTCGACCCAGCGCCAGCTAGCGATTTCAGTATCTGCGATGGCAAGCTCGATCGACTCCAGCGTACCCTTAAACCTGTGCCTGATTCTCGACCACAGCGGTTCGATGGGCGGACGCCCCTTGGAAACCGTCAAACAAGCCGCCGGACGCTTGCTAGACAGGTTGAAGCCTGGGGATCGCTTTTGCGCGGTGGCTTTCGACCACAAAGCCAAAGTCCTCGTCCCCAATCAAATTGTGGGAGACCCCAGTAGCATTAAACGGCAAATTGAGCAATTGCGATCGGCCGGCGGCACAGCAATTGATGAGGGCATTAAGTTAGGTATTGAAGAGTTGGGCAAAGGTAAAAAAGAAGCTATATCTCAGGCATTTCTGCTGACTGACGGCGAAAACGAACACGGCGACGACAGCCGGTGTTTGAAGTTGGCTAAATTGGCGGCCGACTACAACATGACTTTAAATTCTCTGGGATTTGGCGATAACTGGAACCAGGATATTCTGGAAAAGATTGCTGATGCAGGCGGCGGTGCTCTGGCTCACATTCAGCGTCCTGAAGATGCGGTTGACGAGTTTGGCAAACTGTTTAGCCGCGTCCAAGGTGTAGGTTTGACTAATGCTTATTTGCTATTTTCCCTAATGCCAAAAGTGCGGTTAGCCGAACTCAAACCGATCGCCCAAGTTGCCCCGGATACGATCGAATTACCGGTACAGCAAGAGGGCGATCGCTTTATGGTGCGCCTGGGAGATTTAATGAAGGATATAGAGCGAGTAGTTTTGGCTAATATTTATATTGGACAGTTGCCCGAAGGTACACAGGCGATCGGGCAATTGCAAATTCGCTACGACGATCCGAGTGTCGGCCAAGGTTTGCTTTCCGATCCTGTTGCACTTTCCGCTAATGTCGTGAAAGTTTATCAGCCGGCACTTAACCCAATGGTGCAGCAGCACATTTTAGCTTTGGCTAAATACCGCCAAACTCAACTGGCCGAAACTAGATTGCAACAGGGCGATCGAGCCGGCGCGGCGACAATGCTGCAAACTGCAGCTAAAACTGCTCTGCAAATGGGCGATAAAAGTGCCGCAACTGTGCTGCAAACTTCTGCTACTCGTTTGCAGTCTGGCGAACAATTGAGTGAAGCCGATCGCAAGAAAACTCGGATTGCTTCTAAAACTATTTTGAAGTAATCGCGCGATTTGAAATTTTCAATAATTTTAAATTGGGCGATCGGACAATTTGGCGATGCGAAATCGCCCCTACAAAAACGAAACCCGCGCCCAGGCGGGTTTCAATATTCTGAGTCTCGCCTGCAAAAAGCGAGAGTCAGTGTAGCCCGATTGTGTCAAGCCGTGGAGCGACAAGAAGCTCGATCGTTTAGAATGTTTGTATCACCTATCAAGACTGCTTGTATGAGCCAGACAATATCTGATAAAGTACGCTGGACTACCGCCGATTTAGAACTATTGCCCGATAACGGCGATCGTTACGAAATTATTGATGGGGAGCTATTGATGACATGGGCGGCACACTGGAATCATCAAGAAGTTTGTGCTAATATCTGCATGGAGTTAAAAACTTGGTCACTAAAAACAGGATTAGGAGAATCAGTAATTAGTCCAGGGGTTATTTTTACCGATGTAGATTGTGTTATTCCTGATGTGGTTTGGATTAGCAACCAACGCTTGGCTATCTTGCTAGACGAAGCAGGCCATTTAACCGCCGCACCCGAGTTAATTGTTGAAGTATTATCCCCCGGTGCAGACAATGAAAGACGGGATAGAGATTTGAAACTCAGACTCTATTCGGTACGAGGAGTGCAGGAATACTGGATTGTGAATTGGCGGTTGCAGCAAATAGAAGTTTATCGCAGGGAACAAGCAAGTTTAAGGCTCATTGCTACGCTGTTGAACGCTGATGAATTGACCTCGCCTTTGTTACCTGGTTTTAGTTGCTCTGTCGCTCGAATTTTTGCTTAGATTTATGAAACACTTTTACCCGGCGATCGGCATTTTAGGATTTGTTACCGTTTTGGGTGGCATATCCCCTGCCATTCCAGCAGAGTCAGCGCCAATACTCATCGTTCAAAATCCTGCTGAAGATTTATTCAATAGTGCTTTAGCCAAATCAGAGGCGGGAGACATTCAAGGGGCGATAGCCGATTACACCGAAGCTATTCGCCTCAACCCCAACTACGCCAAAGCCCACAACAAACGCGGCATCATCCACGGCCGCAATCTCAAAGATTATCCAGCAGCAAAAGCAGATTTCGATCGCGCAATTGAAATTAACCCCAACTACGGCGACGCCTACTACAACCGCGCCAGAGTCCGCGAGTTCTTAGAAGACAAAGACGGGGCGATCGCAGATTATCAGAAAGCAGCGGAAATTTATCAAAAAGACGGCAATACCAACGATTATCAAGATGCCATACAGCATCTTCAAATGCTGCAAGAATAAATGGCTTTTGAAAACATAGTATAATACCTGCGATCTGCGTTCATCCGCATTCATCGGCGGTTAAACATTCCAAATTAACTATTCAAAAAATGCCCGAAACTTCCACCGTTACCGTTACTGTACCCGCTACAACCGCCAATTTAGGCCCCGGCTTTGACTGCATCGGCGCCGCTTTAAGCCTCTACAACCGCTTCCAATTCTCCCGACTCGAACCCTCAGCAACAGAGAAACTAAAAATTACCGTTACAGGCAAAGAAGCCGCCAAAGTCAAGACAGATGACAGCAATCTCGCTTATCTAGCCTTTGTCAAGTTATACGATCGCCTGAACCAATCGCCGCCCTCTGTAGCCATACATATAGATATGCAAGTGCCGCTGGCTAGAGGTTTAGGAAGTTCCGCCACAGCTATTATCGGTGGGTTAGTCGGTGCAAATGAATTAGCCGGAAAGCCTTTGAGTCAGGTGGAAGTGATGCAATTGGCGATCGAACTTGAGGGACATCCCGACAACGTTGTCCCCGCTTTATTGGGAGGATGTCGCCTCGCTGCTAGCAATGCACCCCCCCAACCCCCCCTTAGTAAGGGGGGGCTAAGAGAACAACTTCCCCTTACCGAACCGGGGCTAACAGAATCACCCCCCCTTAGCAAGGGGGGGCAGGGGGGGGGTTCTTGGGAAATTTGCGATATTCCCTGGCATCCGAATGTTGTGCCGGTGGTAGCCATCCCCGATTTTGAACTTTCTACAGCCGAAGCCCGCAAAGTTTTGCCTGCAGATTACAGCAAGGCTGATGCGATTTTTAATGCTGCACACCTCGGTTTGCTGGTGCGGGCTTTGGAAACTGGCAATGAAAACTGGCTGCGCTGCGCCCTCCAAGACAAAATTCACCAGCCTTACCGGCAATCTCTGATTCGGGGATATGAAGCGGTGCAACAAGCTGCCCTGAATGCAGGGGCTTGTGGGATGGTAATTAGCGGTGCGGGGCCGACGCTTTTGGCTTTAACGGATGTTACTAATGCTGATGCGGTTGAGAAAGCGATGGCGGCTGCTTGGGGGGAATTTGGGGTAAAGGCTGAGGTGCGTGCGATCGGCCTCGATACTCAAGGCGCGCAAGTCTCCCTTTAATTATTCCACTCCTAGACACACAAGATCTACATAACCGTGTTTTGTAGGGGCAATCCCCCGTGGTTGCCCCTATCCATAGGATTGTTGCGTAAGTCCACCAACGCCTGTTTTATTACCGGATTAAAAATTGTTTTCGGCGACTATTCAAATCTCTTGAATATTAACTAAAGTCTCTTTTTGATAACTTCTGCCCTTCCATCTATAAAATTTTATATTAAAAAAATGCAGTCATTGTAGGGGCGGATTCACCATAATCTCAGGCTACAACCAACAATCTCAAAAATCCGCCCCCACCCACGGTAAATACTGTTAATTAACTGTGACGCAGCGGAAGCTCTATCTGAATTTTAGTGCCTTTACCCGGTTCGGAAAAACACTTGAACTCTCCTTTGTGCTGCTCTACAATTATCCGATAGCTGAGAGCAAGTCCCGATGATATGGGTGGTTCCGCAGGTTTTGCTCCCAAAAATGGATCGGAAATTTGGGCTGTGATATCTTTGCTATGTGCGATGTCGTTATCAGCAATCTCAATCGAAATTCGCTGAGCATCGACTACCTGAGTGGTAATCAAAATCACGGGCTTAAATTTGATTGATTCCAACTCCTCTAACTCTTGAGCCGACTCTTCCAAAGCATCGATCGCGTGATTGATGATATTCAGAAAAGCTTGATTGAGCAGACCTGCATAACACTCAATCTGTGGCAAATTGCCGAATTGTTTCATCACCTTGATGTCTCGCCTTCCCTCGCGAGCCGGCAAGCGGTGCTGCAACAACAACAGAGTATTTTCTAAACCGTCGGAAACATCAAATAACTGCCAGCCCGATCGATCGCTGCGGGAAAAATCCTGTAGCGACAAAATTATTTGGCGGATGCGATCGCTCCCGGTACGCATGGAACTCACAATTTTCAATGAATCGTCGAGTACGAATTCCACATCCATATCTTGCTGCTTTTGCAGAATTTCCGCTCCGGGATTGACTAGCTCTTTTTGATACAATCGCAGCAGTTCAATTAAATCGGTTGCGTAGCTTTGGACGTGAGTTAGATTGCTGTAAATAAAAGTAATTGGGTTGTTAATTTCGTGGGCGATCCCAGACACTAATTCGCCCAAACTAGACATTTTTTCAGTTTGCAGCATTCGATCGCGCGACAGATCCAATTCTTGCTGGGTTAACTCCAACCGCCCCCTCAACTCGTGCGATTTCTTAGACGCGCGCACCCGCGCCAATAATTCCTGCTTAACTATCGGTTTAAACAGAAAATCGTCAAAGGGCGCATCCAATTCTTGAACTTCATCAAATTGCTCCGGTGTTGTCAGCAGAATAAAATAGGCTGCCGCCAATTCTCGTGAAGCGAAGCTATCCCGTAGGGAATCGGCTTTCACCAGCCGGCACACCTCCAAAAAGTTGATTTGAGGTGAAGTCCCGTCGCAAATTATCGCATCGGGGGACAATTCCTTCGCCAAGTCTAAACCCTCTTGGTCGTCGGTAACGACTCTCACCTGATGTCCCTCTTGGCTGAGTAACTCTTGGACAACTTGAAAAGTCACAGTATCCGCGACGATCGCCAGAATCTTTGCCATACTTCTATCATCTCCACAAATTACTTTTTAGGATACAACCGCCAGAAGTGCGCTGACAGATTTAAAATTCCAAAATAGTTCAATTACATCAAAAAACAGCCCATACCCGCTCCCTCAAAACCAAAAATAGCTTATACCATTTTAGATTTTATATTTTAGAGTAAAAAATTGGTAATGACCGAAAACATCCAGGATACCCGCCACGTGATTCATCCGTAGAGAAATTAGAAACGTGTATCCGAGAAACTTGCCCCCCGAATTTATCTCGCGCAAGTCAATGCTTCAATTCTTTAATCTAAAATCTAAAATCTAAAATCTAAAATCGATTGACTTACTGTATAATAGTTGGGAGCTTGCCTAAAGTTGCATATTTTTTGGGAAATGGTATCACGAGAAGGTATAATTTTAGACGGGTAATGCAAAAATGCCAATTTTCTCCTTCGTAATAATGTTACATCAGAGCTTTCGGCAGAAAGACTGCGGAGGGCGATCGCAGATACTTTCTCAAATTGCGCCAGGAAACAATAAAAAACTTTAAAATTAATTAATAGTATCGTTAAATTCACCTTCTCGGTCAGCGCCTGGGAATGCCAATTACCAACACCACCTCAACTTTGATTCAAGCCGAAACACTAGAACTATTAGAATGGCCGCGCCTGTGTCAGCACTTGGCTACCTTCGCGGCCACCAAACTCGGCGTCGCCGCCGCCCTTGACCTCGCAATCCCGGCAACTCAAGCTCAAACAGCCGAACTCCTCGCCCAAACTCAGGAAACTTATCAGTTAGAGAGCCGCGCTGGCGGTGCTTTGAGTTTTGAAGGAATCCAAGACATCGGCACTTCCCTGCAGCGAGCCGAACTCCAAGGTTTGCTCAGCGGCGAAGAATTGCTGGCAATTGCTACTACCCTCGCCGGAGCAAGGCAATTGCGCCGGATAATTGACTCTCAGGCAGATGTCCCGACGCTCAAAGAACTGGCAGCCCAATTGCGGACTTATCCCGAACTAGAGCAAGAAATCCATCGCTGTATAGACGATCGCGCTCAAGTAGCAGACAGAGCCACTCCTAAATTAGCAGGAATTAGAGTCCAAATGCGACAGTTGCGCGATCGCATTTATCAAATATTGCAGGGGATTTTGCAGCGCCAATCCAACGCCGTACAAGAACAGCTAATTACCCAAAGAAGCGGACGCTTTGTCATTCCCGTCAAAGCTCCCCAAAAAGATGCCATACCGGGCATCGTTCATGACTCCTCGGCCAGCGGCGCGACTCTTTACGTAGAGCCCCACAGCACAGTCAATCTTAACAACCAAATGCGGCAGTTGCTCCGGCAAGAACAAGCCGAAGAAGAAGCAGTCCGCCGCGCCCTCACGGAGCAAGTCGCAGCAGTAAAACCCGATTTAGACAGATTGGTGGTTGTAGTTACAACTTTAGATTTAGCGGCCGCTAAAGCGCGTTATAGTTATTGGTTGCAAGCAAATCCGCCGAAATTTATCGAATTGGGAGAGCCAGAATTAGCACCAAAAAATCCCGAAACAGAAGATGAGGAAAAAGAAGATGAGGAAAACTCAGAAAACAGTCAATTATTAATTCGCAACCTGCGATCGCAAATTACCCTGCGCCAGTTGCGCCATCCGTTATTAGTTTGGCAGCAACAGCACGAGCAAGGCTTTCCAGTCGTGCCGGTCGATTTAACGATCGGGCCGCACATCCGCGTCGTCGCCATCACAGGCCCCAACACAGGCGGCAAAACTGTCACCCTCAAAACCTTGGGCTTGGCAGCTTTAATGGCGAAAGCAGGAATGTTTGTTGCTGCCCGCGAACCCGTAGAATTGCCTTGGTTCGACAATATTTTGGCCGATATTGGTGACGAACAATCTTTGCAGCAAAGTTTGTCTACTTTCTCCGGCCATATCCGCCGCATCAGCCGCATTTTAGAAGTTTTACAAAATAAATCGCAGGCTGAAGGGGAAGAAAATTCAAACCTTCCAATTACTAATTTCCAACAGCAAGACGAAGAAGTCACAGATACACAGAACACTATTTCTGCTCTCCCAATCCTCAAACCTAAATTACAAATTCCCCAACCCCAAATCCCAATTACCCCTTCCCAATTACCAATTCCCAAATCTTTAGTTTTGTTAGACGAAGTAGGAGCGGGTACAGACCCCTCAGAAGGCAGTGCATTGGCGATCGCCCTGTTGCAATACCTCGCCCAACATTCCCTATTAACAGTTGCAACTACCCACTTTGGCGAACTCAAAGCCCTCAAATATCAAGACTCCCGCTTTGAAAATGCCTCAGTAGAATTTGACGACAATTCCATGCAGCCAACCTATCGCTTGCTGTGGGGAATTCCCGGACGTTCCAACGCCCTCACCATTGCCAAAAGACTCGGTTTGCTAGCATCCATAGTCGAAGAAGCTCAAACCTATGTCGGGGGAGCCTCTCAAGATGTCAATCAAGTGATTGCCGGCCTCGAAGCACAGCGCCGGAAACAGGAAACTAAGGCCAGAGAAGCAACTCAACTGCTACACCAAACCGAAAAATTGCACAGAGAAGTTTCTCAAAAAGCAGCCGCTTTGCAAGAGCGGGAGCGAGAACTAAAAATAGCTCAGGAAGTGGCAGTAAATGAGGCGATAGGGTCGGCAAAATCAGAAATTGCTCAAATCATTCGTCGCTTGCAGTCGGGCAACCAGACGGCTCAAAATGCCCAACAAGCGACAGAAACCTTAAATCAAATTTCCCAAAAACACCTGCCCTCTCGACAGCAACCGGCTAAACCCAAACCGAGTTTTATGCCGAAAGTGGGCGATCGCATCCGCATTCCCAGCTTGGGTCAAACCGCCGAAGTGCTCAGCGGCCCCGACGCTAACGAAGAGTTGAGCGTTCGGTTTGGGATTATGAAAATGACTGTCAAACTAGGAGAAATTGAATCCCTCGACGGTCAAAAACCGGAAACTAAAGCTCAATTAGCCAAGGTTGCAGCCCAAGCACAAGCACTCGCTACGGCGAAAGCTAAGCAAGCAGCGGCGGAAGCTCCAAAACCCAATCCCGAAATTGCTATTCGCACTGCTAATAATTCGATCGACCTACGGGGTGCGAGAGTCTCAGACGCAGAAATCGAAATAGACAGAGCTCTTTCCAAAGCCGTGGAATACGGAGTGCTGTGGATAATTCATGGCAAAGGTACGGGACAGTTGCGGCGCGGCGTTCACGAGTTCCTCGCGAATCACCCGCAGGTTTCCCGCTTTGAGTTGGCTAGTCAAAAAGAAGGGGGTGGAGGTGTGACGATCGCTTATTTACATTGATTTGTGGCAGCCGGTGGCGTAGGATGGTTAGGGGTAAAAATATCTGGGTTTTGCGGATTGCGATCGATCGAACTTGAAACCGCAACTTTTAACCCGCAACTCCGTCCAGCAGTTAGGATTGCCGGAATCAAAGCAACGAGCTATGGAGACAAATTAACAGATGTGCTGTTGCCCACAGGCCGCAAAGCTTTCATCACTGCATACTGTTTGATATCCTGCCTCAACCTGTCTTAATTTCCCGTGCTGAAGCCATGCGCTCGACCGTAAAGCCCTCCGCTCCCACAAACGAAACGGGCCAATCTCCCAACTGGGAAGAATTGACCCAAAAAGCACCAGAACCTACCCAGTTGGACAACATTAAAGCCCAACTGGATTTGGTGCTGTTAGCCCTAGAAGCACTGGCAGAAATTGGCTCAGAGGCGATGCTCAAGGTAGCAGCCGAACTGAATTTAGAGCCAATGGTAGCCGATCGGGTAGCTTTGTGGCGGCTGCGCCAATCTAACCCGCTGCGGAAAGGCCACGGAGGGCGCAAAAAACTCGATGTGGAGGAAGCTCGATCGCTCGTTTTGATAAGCTGTCATTTGGCAAAACAGCACCAAGCTTTAATCCGCCGCGCTGTTGCTTTGCTCGAACAAATGGCAGAGCAAAACCGCGAACCTCACACAATCGCTTTGTTGGGAGATTATATTGACAGGTTCAGCAACACTTATGGCTCGCGCATGGAAGATGCAGAAAATTTATCGGCCCGAGAGTTGACTGATTTGGCCCTCAAACTCCTGATCGATTTGCTGTTTTACAGCAGTCCCGGCGGCCACCGCCGCCTCTGGCTGGCACTTCTAGATCGCGCTAAGAATTAAGCTAAGCATAATGGGAACGAGAATCACAAACATCGGGAACAGGCAAGATGCCTGTTCCACCAGAAAATTTATTTATTGTGGAACAGGCATCTTGCCTGTTGCTAAAACAGCTTGTTGAGAATGCTGCCAAATATCAGATAAAACATAGTTATTCCCTCTTCCTTCTTCCTTCTTCCTTCCTGCTATGGTTCTCAAACGGTACACGCCCCCCACTTGCACGCTGGAAATTACAGCCAAAAGTTCGCCTCTATCTCGGTGGGCGGGCCAACCAGTGTTTAAATCTTTAAGTTTTGAGCTGCGACTCGACGACCCCAGGCTGCCAGATACCGAACACGTTACTCTCAGGGGCGATCGAATTCAACTCGAAACCCTCCACGAAGCTGTTAGCAACTACGTCCAAAACTTGCTCGGCGAATCCCGCGATTGGGAAAGCAACCTCAACTCTCAAACCGATCGTACCGCAGCAGGCCCAGACTCGCCAGAAGTCGGCCGTAATGCCGTTATATTCGATCGAGCCGTCAACACTTCCGAACTAGCAACCTGGGCCCCGAACACTGCCTACCTTCCGGTTCCCCCCCGCTTAGAGTCCCGCGGCTTGCTCGCCCACAACTTGTTTTTAGGCTCTTTGAGCGCTGCAGAATCCGGGCCAGTAGTTCCCTTGAGCACCCTGCAACTGTTTGACTTGGCCACCGCACTAGATGACTGCGCCGCCGAAGTGATGGCGCTTCCCAACCTCAACAGCGAACCCCGACGGCCACTGTCCTCACCCTGGCTCAAGGTGGCAGCAATGCTGGTCGCCAGCGCCGGTCTGACGACAGGAATTCTCAAAATGCTCGATCGAACCGCCACCTCCCCGCAAACCGCCACAGCCCCCGCCACAGCCCCCGCCAATCCACAATTGAACACCGCTCCAGGAAACCCCCAGCTAGCTGCCGGCGTTTCCCCCAGTCCAGTTCCCGCCCTACCCACACCCCCAGCACCAACACCCGCAGCCACACCCGGTTTACCGCCCCTGCCGCCCCCGCCCATCAACACCGCCGCCTCTCCCAGCCCCAGCTTGCCCCCCATCGCCCTCGCGCCAACTCCCCCCACCAACAGACCCAGCCCCATCCAGCAGCCACCCCTGCTATTTCCCGCCAACGGCAGCGCAGCCAGCGCCCCACAGAGCGCCCCAGCTTTCCCTCAAGGGCAAACAATCACTATTCCCGCCCCCGAAGAACCCTCCATTTCCGCCCCCCAAGCACCCGCACCAGTACCCTACGTGCTGCCCCCACTACCGCCTAGACTGGCTCCCGCCGTACCGCCCCCCCTGCCTCCATCCCTGTCTGCTTCCCGATTTCCCGTTCCCCCGCCGCAACCCTTCCCCCGCCCCATCGAGCCGATTGTCCCCCCCGCCAGTACCGAACTCCCAGCCCTTGAGGATGCTCAACCGCCTGCGGAGTCTGAGGACAACAACCAGGTGGCGGCTAGCAAAAAAAACCACACTTTATTTGATACAATTCCTCAAGTTTCAGAAGCTAGAACTTACTTTGAGGAACGCTGGAAGCCTCCTGAAGGAATGGAACAAACTTTGGAATACAGCGTGCTGATCGATGAAAATGGGTCAGTTGAAAGTATTGTGCCGATGGGAAAAGCAGCAGCAGATTATATCGAGCAAATTAATATGCCATTAGCCGGCGAGCCGTTTGTTTCTGCCGTTTCCAATGGAAAAAACCCGAAAATTCGAGTTGTTTTGAGACCGAACGGTCGAGTACAAACCTTTTTGGAAGAGAGTGATTAAACGCTATCAAACACATTGCCGAGATGGGAAATCCCGGTTAATTGCTAATCTTAAACAAGTTCAAAAACCATCAATTTTTAACGGCGACAGCAGCAGCCAGCCTATTGACATTTGCTCCAGTTTGTGCTACCCATATCTCTTGACCCGTGCGGGCAGAGTCACCAGTAAAAAAAGTTGCTGACACTCGTCAACCGATGTGCATTGCACACCCTACAAACTTCCTTATTCCTTCTGCCTTCTGCCTTCTATATCATCAATAGACCTCTTGCAAAAATAATTAGGACGGGCTCTCCGGCCCGTCCCACAAAAAATAACTCTTGTGGGACGGCCATCTTGCCCGTCCCATCAATTGATGAAAGGATTTTTGCAAGAGGTCTAATGCCCTGTTTTTCTCTCCCAAACTTCTCCAATCCAATAAAAAATTGCAATCCCGCCAAAACTAAATAAAAAATCTTCAATACTAGCAGTACGATTGGGTAAAATCGCTTGCAGCATTTCTTCCGCAGCAGTGAAAATAGTAAAAATTGCGGGGCCGAAAGGAATTGAATAATTAAACAAATTCATATTTTTTTTGCCACTTGCTCTATGGCACAGAAAAGATGCTATTCCGTACAAAATAAAGTGGCCGAGTTTGTCATAAGGCGGATGAGCGAGAGGAAAGTTGACTAATTTCCCCGTACCTGCTAAAAGCATAATACTGAGAAGAATTAAAACGTACACAAAACAAGCAACTATCCAGAATTTTTTTGATAAGTTCATCTTTTTTTTGTCGATACCGACTAGACACAAACCAAGTCCGCGCAACGCCAAACTCGTCTCAAATCTGCTTAATTACCTATTGTATGTGTAGGCGTCTGCCTAGCAGTACCTGCCGCTCAAATTTAATTTGTTTTCACTGTCAAAACTTGCGGCGGCGACGCATCGGGCGGATAAATAAAATCCACTTCTACAAGTCGCTTTTCTCCCGATTTCATCTCTAGTTTTACCAAAGGTTCCCCCTGCTGTCCCCGCCGCTGGACTAAATGCACGTAGCGAGTTTGAGGCACTTTACTGTCATCAGTATACCGCACTCGAACCGTCCCCCTAAAAAAAGTTTGAGGTGCCGGAGGTTGTAAAAAACTAAGTCCTCCTGAAGTTAATTTGTCTGTCTTAATCGGAGTTTGAATCGCGACTGTTACAGTTTGATTTTTGCTGGTAGAATTGTACAGCGGCAAGCTGAGACTGTATTGAATTCCGTAATTGCCGTGGGCGCGGTATGCTGTATCTGGGTAGCGGACTAGCATTCTCGCACTTTGCACTTGATTTGTACCCAGCATTCCGCGCGGGAGGCTGCTTAATGGGTAGGAAAATGCTGTTCCGGGTTGGGGAATGGCTAGGTTTGATGTGGCGGGATTGTCTGAGATAAGTGCTCGCCATTCTGAACCTAATGCTACACCGGCAACTCGGCCGTAAATTAGTTGACCTTCGGTGATTTCTGGTGGTGTGGGAGTTCGATCGCGCGGCCCGGCTATATTACCATTGTCTAATAAGTTTTGCCATTCTGCTAAATTGGGCGATCGCTCGTTTCCCTGTCCGTTTTCCTCTGGGTCAAGTCGGGCAAACATCGCCAGACTGGCAACATAGACTATACCATCGCTCCGCAACCGCATCAAGGTCGATCGACCGTTTAGCGGCGGTACCAATTCCCGCACCGGTATCGGATGATTCATCAACAGTTGGCTTTTTCCTGGTGGAATAATTAACTGCGGCTCAAAGTCAGACTGTCTCCTTCCTCTGAGAATATCATTCACAGCGCGACTTCCCGGCCCTGCGTAAATATTACTGTTTGAATTATCGACTTGCGGCGGCAATTCAATAAAAGGTGCATCGGGTTGACTGAGATAACTTGCAGCTTGCAATATATCTAATGTTACAGGTTTATTACCCGGATTGTAAACAATTACTCCTTGATACAATGTTCGCAAATCTTCAGGCGAAGGTGCGCGGGCTATGTGGTGGGCAAATATGTCGAAACGTCCTTGAAACGGAAAGTTTAAATGTGCCGCCGGAAATCTTTTACCATCCGGGGGAAATGTCGAAAGCAAAATTCCTTCTTGCAGCACTAATTCGGGGCTGTTGCTGTTAAATACTGGTATGTTGTCTAACTGTCCGGGGAGTGGTCGCACTTCTTGGATTTGGAGGATTTCTTGAGGTGCGGGAGGGGTTTGGGCTAAGGGGATGATTGATATAATTGGCAGCATTTTTGAGAGGAGTTTTTTTTACCGCAGAGGGCGCAGAGGGCGCAGAGGAAGAGAGGGAAGAGAAGAGGAGGTAAATATTTGTGTCTGGGGGGTTTGTACGGAGATTTTGCTCGATTGTAGCAGATATTGTGATTTTTACCTCGCCCACTGTTGTAATATGTAATTGTAAAATTTTGCGGTGTCTACTTTATCCATTGCTTGAATTTTTCGTCCTCCTTTTTTAACTTGTGTGCGTCCTTGGCTGATGCCTTCGGTAATAATTTCTGTTTCCCATTCTCGCAGTTGGTAATATTCGGAGTGCGCTAAATAAGCGGTTGCCAAAATGTCCCAAAAATAGTAATCTTGAGATATTGCTAGGGCATAACACTGTCCTGCTAAGTCGGAAATTGGATATTTGCGCTGTTTTGCTAAGAGATTGGAAAATTCGACTGTCAGCGGTACATTATTTGTGATGTCTAAAGGACACATGACAACGGGAATTTGGGTTTGCCAAATTCTCTCGATTGCTATCGGGTCCCAGTAAGCATTCCATTCCGCCGACATATCTTGTCCGGGTTCCATATCTTTGCTAACATTGCCGATAACATTGAGGGCGCCTCCCATCCAGACAATTTCTTTAATTTTGCTTTCAATTTCTGGCGCGATATCTAAAGCTTGCGCTACTGTTGTTAACGGCCCCGTTACCATTAATGTGACTGGTACGGCTGCATCCCGCAAAACTCGCACCATAAAGTTTTGTCCGGGTTCTGATATTAACGGCGTGTCAATGGTTCCTTTTTCATTTAGAATGGGAAGTCGATCGACTGCAAAGGAATCTCGCCGAAATAACACCGGAAATGGATTCAGTCCCCGCACGGTACTCGCCGCCACCGGAACTTCTGAACGCCCCATCAAATCGAGGATTTTGCGCGTTGCACTCACCGCCGGTTGAATGTAGCAGTCCGCAGGAGTTACAATTACTCCCAGAGTTTCGACTTCCTCCATTGTCATCAGCAACACGACTGACAGATAGTCGTCAACTGCACCGTCGTGATCCATTAGTACGAGTTTTTTGGACATTTTGCTTCCCCGGTGACTGAATTAGTGTAAAGTACAAATATTAATTTTTTTGTGCGAGAAACACAACTGGCTCAACTATATGAATACAGTATCACCTTACGGCTCTTGGAAATCACCTATTTCTTCCGATTTAATTGTTTCTGGAACTGTCGGGCTCGGACAAATTGCTATTGACGGCGATGATATTTATTGGGTTGAGGGAAGACCTTCGGAAGCGGGAAGAAGCGTCCTCGTGCGGCGCACTCCTGACGGTACAATCAACGACGTGACACCGCATCCTTATAATGTTCGCACTCGCGTTCACGAATACGGCGGCGCTTCCTTTGCAGTTGCTGGCGGTGTTGTCTATTTTTCTCATTTTGCTGACCAACGTATTTATTCTCAAACATTAGATTCTCAACCCGAACCTCTGACTCCTGCTGTTAATTCTCGCTATGCAGATGCGATAGTTGACAAACAACGCAATCGCCTGATTTGCGTGCGCGAAGACAATACAGGTGAGGGCGAACCTGTCAATACTATTGTTACCATTAATTTAGATAACGGCGAAGATATTCAAATCTTAACTCAGGGCAATGATTTTTATGCTTCCCCTCGTTTAAGTCCAGACGGTTCTCTACTTTCCTGGATTTGTTGGAACCATCCAAATATGCCGTGGGATGGCACAGAATTGTGGGTAGGAGAAATTAAGGCTGACGGTTCTTTAGGTGAAAAATACTTGGTTGCTGGCGGGGTTGAGGAGTCAATTTTTCAACCGGAATGGTCGCCCGATGGAGTTTTGTATTTTGTTTCTGACAAGTCTAACTGGTGGAATTTCTACCGCTGGCAATCTAGAACCCCCCTCAATCCCCCCTTGGTAAGGGGGGAAGCAGAGATAGAAACCAGCTTGTGCGAAATGGCGGCTGAATTCGGACTTCCTCAGTGGGTTTTTGGAATGTCTACTTATGCCGTTGTCTCGGAAAGCAAAATTATTTGCACCTACACTCAGCAAGGGCTGTGGTATTTAGCGAGTCTTGATTTAACGACTAAGCAGTTGACAACAATTGACACGCCTTACACTGATATTTCGTCGGTCAAAGCGCGGGGAGAAACTGTTGTTTTTCTGGCAGGTTCGCCGACTGAATCTACTGCTATTGTACAACTCAATTTAGCAACAAGTCAACGGTCAATCTTGCGCCAGTCGAGCAATTTAAGCATCAATCCGGGTTATCTTTCTGTACCGGAACCTATCGAGTTTCCCACGGAAAACAATTTGACTGCTTTCGGTTTCTTCTATCCCCCGAAAAATCAAGATTTCGCAGCGCCTGCGGGTGAAAAACCGCCGCTTGTTGTTAAAAGTCACGGCGGCCCAACTGCTGCTACTTCTAGTAGCATGAATTTGAAAATTCAATATTGGACGAGTCGCGGTTTTGCCGTGCTCGATGTTAATTATGGTGGCAGCACTGGTTACGGCCGAGAATACAGAAAAAGACTGCAAGATAGTTGGGGAATTGTCGATGTTGACGACTGCGCTAACGGTGCTAAATATTTAGCTCAAAAGGGTTTAGTTGATGGCGAAAAAATGGCGATCGCCGGAGGCAGTGCAGGGGGGTACACCACTCTGTGCGCTCTTACTTTCCGCGATGTGTTTAAGGCCGGTGCGAGCTATTATGGAGTTAGCGATTTGGAAGCTTTGGCAACAGATACTCACAAATTTGAAGCGCGCTATCTGGATGGATTGATTGGGCCTTATCCTGAAAGAAAAGATTTGTATGTACATCGTTCGCCGATTCATTCCGCCGAACGTTTATCTTGTCCCGTTATCTTTTTTCAAGGATTAGAAGATAAAGTGGTTCCGCCTAATCAAGCGGAAATGATGGTAGAGATATTGAAAGCTAAAGGTTTGCCGGTTGCTTATGTTGCTTATGAAGGGGAACAGCACGGTTTTCGCCGCGCTGAAAATATCAAAAGAACTCTTGACGGCGAATTCTATTTCTATTCGCGGGTGTTTAAGTTTGAGTTAGCTGAACCTGTGGAGGAATTGGTGATTTTCAATCTTTAGAAAACATTAAGTTTGCAGTTGCTCGGTATTCCCTAAAAAGCAACTGCAACCTTAGCATAATTAGCCAATTTTCAATGTGATTTACTTCACAAATTTTGCTGTTGACTATCACATCGTTAAAGGCAATACAGCTATAAATTTTTATAGTGCGATCGCCTTTTGTTGCCGCAGAAACGCCCGATCGCGATCGTCGAGTTAGAGAATCAATTACTATGCAAACTCCTGTCCACCTGATTCCATCTGCTTTGGGCGAGCTGTTTGCCGAAGTGAATCAAAATGGCTACATTACTCTAGCCGATAGGTACGGTTTGATGGCTGCTATTTTTGACGAAAATTTGACTGAGGAAGACAAACGCTCGATCGATCGCCTGCTGCGCTCTGTGTGTCGAGGAAAGATAAAATTAGTTAACGAATTGTCTACGATCAGGTAAGTGCCGATAATTTTCCTTGACGATAATTTTAACAATCCCCACCATCAAAAAAGTCCTAATTGTCTCGGAATTGGGACTTCGATCGAGGAAACTATTTTTAATTTTTCATCGATATAGAACTTACGCAAAAAAAGGTTGGGCGCGCTAATTATAGTCGTAGGGAATGAGAATTAAATAACTTAGAATTTTGATGGTTCTTGTGGGATGGGCGTCCCGCCCGTCCAGAAAGGGCGGGCGGGACGCCCAACCCGCAAACTTGTGTAAATTATTTAATTCGCGATCCTACGGTGCGCTGCACCTTACATAATTAGATTCTGGCCCAACGAGTGAACAATTTTAACGTGCAGGTATAGTTGTCGCCAACTGTAACTTGCTCAAACTTTCTTCAGGCTGAAAATCCATCTGATAGCTGAGTGCCGAAGGAATACCGAGCACGCAGCAGGGAAAATTATTCCCTAGTTCCCTAACCAGCCGATGGTTGCCAGAATCGCAGCCCAAGAACAGTAAATTTGCTGATTCTAATTCAACCACATTTCTCAGTTCTGTAGCAACCCGCCCGATTCGCAAATGAGCTTTGAATAAACCGCGCCATTCCTCAGCCAAACAGCGCGCTTGCCACAGCAACTTATCTGCTACTTCGTACTCATTCTTTGGACCAAAAATTTCTCGAAAATAATGCGGATCGATCCAAGTTTTTTGCTGGGATATCGATGGGATTTCTGTTGGGAAAGCGAGCGCAGGCGCTGCACAATTAAGGGTGAAGGTTTCCTCTAATTCCCAGAGTTTTGGCGTGTTAGCCAAGGAATTTCCCACCGCAAAATTGCCAGTATCTTCGCCGTAAATGTTGGGCGATTCGTCGATGACGTAGACGACTTGGACCGTGACTTCTTTAGTTGTTACTAAACGAGTTTGATGCGCCATCCAAAGAGTAATGTCCAGAGCAGTTTGACTTTTGGGAGAACTGTTGTAACCGACAATAAAATTGATACTTTTTGCCTGTTTTGTAGCTTTTGATTTCTTAGAACTCTGCACTTGTGGCTCTGGCAGCAACACCATTTCTTCTGCTAAATTTTGGTATCCCAATGCACTTTCAAAACGCGCTAACATTGTTTTGAGATTCACAGGCTTGACCTCTCTTAAGTGAATTGTTTTGTCGGTTCGTCGGGCGTTATTCGTCTTGGGTAAAGTAGCGATCGAGAAAATTCAAAGCATAGTTGCGGAGTTCGTAATACTCCTGGGATTCCCGCAACTCTTGGCGATCGCGCGGGCGCGCAAACGGCACTGACAAAATTTCACCTATCGTCGCAGCCGGGCCGTTTGTCATCAGTACAATGCGATCGGACATATAGATAGCTTCATCCACATCGTGAGTAATCATCATTGCAGCTTGTCTGTGATTTTCCCAGATGTCCAGCACCTGTTTCTGCAACTTGCCGCGAGTCAGAGCATCCAGCGCTCCAAACGGTTCGTCCATTAATAACATTTTCGGTCGAATCGCCAAAGCTCGCGCAATCCCAACCCGCTGTTTCATGCCCCCTGAAATTTCGTCTGGATATTTATCGGCTGCTGCATTTAAGTTTACCATTGCTAGGTGTTCGTTGACAAGACTAATCTTCTCAGAACGGCTAAGACTTCGCAAAACTTCATCAACGGCCAGCCGAATATTTTCCCGCACCGTCAGCCAAGGCAGCAATCCGTAGTGCTGGAATACCATCATGCGATCGGCTCCCGGTTTCCGAATTTCTTTTCCTTCCAGTGTCACTATTCCGTCGCTCTGTTTTTCCAAACCCGCCACTATTTTTAGCAGCGTTGATTTGCCACAGCCAGAATGACCGATTACTGAAATAAATTCGTTTTCTCCAATACTTAAATTGATATTTTCGAGAACGCTAAATTCTGTACCGTCACCATTTTTGTAAGACTTGAACAAATTCTCTATTTCCAGAAATAGACGATCGCTCTTGACCGAACTTTCGGTACTGGTAGAAGTAGAAGTGTATTGGCTCACGGTATTCTCCTAAAAAGTAGTAAAGTGTTAAGGGAATTTTCTTGCTCTTGCCTAAATCCTAAAATTGGGCAGTCGGTTTCAACTGAAATGTTGCACCATTCTCAATAAGCTTTTTATGAACAGGCTTTTCGGCCTGTTCCACAAAGAGTGAATTTTCTTGTGGAACAGGCAAGATGCCTGTTCCTGAGAATGGTGCAATATCTCAGTTTCAACCGACTTTAGCTATTAGCCAGGGAATTTATTCCCTGGCGGGACATTAGGAAAAGCGCAACATCTCAAACATTAAGACTGAAAAAAAGACTGAGGGCGGTTGGCTCGAATTTCAAAACTATTCAAATAGCCCACCGGATCGCTTGGATCAAATGCCTTTTTATCAATAAAAAGTTCTGCAGGTTCCACTTGGTAATCCTCCTGGGGACAATCGATCGCCATTTCGGCAACAATCTTGCGGTAAAGGTCGGTTTTCCAAGCTTTTTTAGCTAATTCCTCAGCATTTTTTGGAACTTCTTTAATCTGTCCCCAGCGAGCGGCTTGAGTCATCAACCAAATACTCTGAGACTGCCACATAAATGTTGAATGATTTCCCGGTATTTGAGGCAAATTCTTAGGAATGTCATAGAAAATAGTTGCATCTTCCGATTGTATGGTGCGGTCTTTTTCGTCAAAACCTCCATAGTTGTAGTCGCCAACTATTGCCGGTCGCGTAAATTTGTCGATCGCCCCTTTTTTCGGTTTCGCCCCCGTAAACGATCGCTCAGTCAGCAGCGCCGATATTTCACTGCGATTTTCCGGCCGGCTGCAATACTGACAAGCTTCCACCATTGCCTTAACCAGCGAGTAATAAGTCTTCGGATTTTCCTCAATGAATGATTCCATTACTCCCAAAAGGCGATCGGGATGTCCCAGCCAAACTTCCTTGCCTTGCACGAAGGTAAAACCCACTCCCAAATTGCCTTGAATTGCCCGCGTATTCCAAGGTTCGGCCACCATGTAAGCCTGCATGGCACCAATCCTGATATTAGTTACCATCTGCGGCGGCGGCACAATAATTACCCGAAATTCTTTGAACGGATCGACACCCGCAGCCGCCGATATGTAGCGGACAAAGTATTCGTAAATCGCAGAACTCAGAACCACTGCCCAAACTCTTTTTTCCGACGGCTGACTGTCAAAAAAGGCTCGAAATTGTTTGCCAAATTCTTCCAAATTGCCGTTGTATTCGTGCCACGGGCGCAAACCAGAATCCCACATAGCTTTGTTCATCGTCATGGCGTTGCCGTGGCGGTGAATTGTCATTGCCGCGCACAGGGGTGCGTGCCGCGCTCCTTCGGCGCCAACTCGGGCGTTTGTGACTGCGCCGGATACGACTGGGGAGGCGTCGAGGCGGCCGAAGATTACGCCGTCGCGGGAGGTTGCCCAGCTTGCTTCGCGGTTGAGTGTGACGTTTAAACCGTATTTGCGGAAAAAGCCTTTTTTCCAGGCGATCGCAAATGGTGCACAATCGTTAACCGGCACGTATCCTACGGTTAAATTTGGTTTTTCTAAGGTTCGGGAATCGACAACCGGCTTTACGGCTGAGGCTTCTTCTGTGAGTCCTTTTGCCGATCGATCCGCGCTAATTCCACAACCAGATAAAGCCATTCCCGCCGCCGCCATTCCGATTCCTTGCAAAAACTCTCGGCGGTTCCCTTCATTGGAAAACTTGTCACTCATATTTAATTCTCGATCGCTAATAGCTAAATGTCCGTCATCAAAAGCCCTGAGCTTTTAGCTAATGACTAATGACTAATGACTAATGACTAATGACTAATGACTAATGACTAATGACTAATGATTAATGACTGCTCGATGCGTTACCAATTCCTGAATTTTGTCAACAGCAGCGTCGAGCAACAATCCAGTTAAGCCAATTACAAACACCGCTAAAAATACCGAACTCAGATTCAAACGGCTCCACTCATCCCAGACAAAAAAGCCAATTCCCACACCGCCTGTCAGCATTTCCACCGCCACAATCACCAGCCAAGCAATCCCCAAACTAATCCGCAAACCTGTAAAAATGTATGGCAAACTCGCCGGCCAAATTATCTTGGTAATCCGCCTCCATCGCGGCATTTCCAAAACTTGCGCCACATCCAGATAATCCTTGGAAACGCTAGAAACTCCCAAAGCTGTGTTGATAATTGTCGGCCACAAGGAGGTAATGAATATGACAAAAATTGCCGACGGCTCTGCTAAATTAAAAATCGATAAAGCTATGGGCAGCCAAGCTAGCGGCGACACCGGTTTGAAGATTTGAATCAGCGGATTGAGCGCCATCATTGCCGGTTTCGACATCCCGATCAGAAATCCCACAGGAATCGCCACTGCTGCACCCAGCAAAAATCCCACCAACACCCGTCGCAAACTCGCTAGCAGCAGCCAGCCAATGCCTAAATCTCCAGGCCCGCGCCGATAAAATGGATGGAATATGTAATCTAAATTAGCGATTAACGCCTGATAGGGAGTGGGAATTAAATCGCTGTTGAAGCTGGCAACAATCCACCACAAGCCCAGAATTCCCAAAAAACCCGCAGCAGGCAACAAAACAGCATCTCGGATGACAACGGGTTTTACACGCTTCCACGTTGCAACTCCTGCAAGTACGATCGCAGATAAATTAAGCTGTATGAACATTTCAATCTCCTTCAGAGTCAGGGCAGGTACAAGAATCTTGAACAATACCAACCTGAGACACTGACGAAGCCAAACTATCTTGTTCAGAAATTTGGCTTTTCAGTCTCTTCTCAATGCCTGCGAAGTTAGCTGACGGGCTAGGACTGAGAGATGTCCTTCTCTACATAATTAAAGGTTAAAAATTACACTCACTCAAACTGGGAAATTTTTAACTTTGCTTTTTAATTTTGTAGAAATTAGCCCCGAAAATTGGTTCCTCCGCTCCAGCCACACGCTTGGTTCGATTGCGCGGTGCTCGATTAGGCTTGACTTTTTAAGCCAATTTCAATTAAGGTATCACGAGCATTTCATTTTGTCAATAGGTCTTTAGGAGTAGCTCTTGGCGATCGCAAAGCTCAAAAGTTGATAGAAAATTCAAAAAGTTAATTAATTAAACTCACCTAGAGAGATAAAATGCGATCGCCCACTTCTTTCTCTACTTGAGCCATGAGAGACTTTAGCCTCGCGCTGCAAGATCGAATCGACATAATTATACAAAACTGGATCGAAGCTGTACGATCCGACGACCAACTCGAAACCGCTAAGGAACTCACCTACAATGGCGTGCGCGACAGCGTTCCACTGGTACTGCAAGCGATCGTAACCATGCTTTCCCAATCCCAAGAGAGCGACATTCGCACACTCGTAGAAAAAAGTTTAGAACACGGAACTCTCAGGGCAAAACAAGGCTACGATGCCGAAGAAATTGCGCGGGAATACCGCTTGCTGCGCTGGGTAATTTTCGAGGCTTTAGAGCCAGAATTGTTAAAAGCCTCTGCCGCCGAAGTCAGCAGAGCTTACCGCTTAATTGACACGGCCCTCGACGAAGTAATTGCTAAATGTTTCCAAACCTTTACCCAGGAAAGATTCCAAGAACTAAAGGATTTGCAAAACCAACTGCAACTTACAAATCAAGAACTGACTCGCTTAGTTCGCGCCAATCAAGAGAACTTATCTCACTTAGCTCACGAATTAAAAACTCCCCTCACCTCTATTATCGGGTACTCAGATTTATTTTTGCGCCAGCAACAAAACTATTCCGAAATTAAAGGTGCTGTTCCCAATATAGGACATATTGATAGAGTCCTCAACAGCGGCCGACTGTTGCTGAGATTGATCAACGATACTCTGGAAATTTCGCGGTACGAAGCCGGACAAATAAAGTTACAGCTAGCGCCAATCAGACTGCCAGATGTACTCGCCACTGTTGTTGAAATAATCGAGCCTTTAGCGAAAGCCAAAGGTTTAGAGATAGCTGTTGAGTGCCATCTCTCAGACGATCGAGTGGTGACAGATTGCTTGCGCTTGCAGCAAATTATCACAAACTTAACCAGCAACGCCATTCGCTACACCACAGCCGGTACTGTTAAAATAAAAAGCGAACTTTTGCCAGAGAAATATTGGACAGTAACTGTCTCAGATACAGGAATTGGCATTCCTCCTGAAGACTGCGATCGGATTTTTCAACCCTATTTTAGAGCCGACAACTCCCTGAGTTCTGGCATTCCTGACAGTACCGGCTTAGGGCTAGCAATTGTCGCTCGATTAGTCAAGCTCTTGCAAGGTAAAATCGAATTAGTTTCTCAAGTAGGAGTTGGCTCCTCCTTCACTGTAATTTTCCCCTTAGAATTGGAATGATTTTAGATGCTTTAGTATTACCAACCAATTTTTCTTCCCTCTTTCCTCTGACTTCTTCCCTCTTCCTGAAATCCGTTACATCCGTTACATCCGCCCTTGCGAATCCGTTGCCGAACTTCCTTCAAATCAGAAACCGAATAGTTACATAAACAGCCGCAGCCACCAATTGCACGGCCATCACAGGAAGCCCGTAACGCAGAAAAGTTTGAAAAGAAATCCGGCGTCCGTGCTGTTCAGAAATTCCCGCCGCCACTATATTAGAAGAAGCTCCTACCAAAGTGCCATTTCCGCCTAAAGTTGCTCCATACATCATCGCATAAAACAGGGGCAGCACAGCAGGTGGAAACTGCCCTGCAAAATCCGGCGCCAGCACTTCTGCCGGTGCAAGCCCGACATTGACAACATACTGTTTTAGCAGCGGCACCATCGCCACTACCAGCGGAATATTTGGCACCACGCTCGACATCAAACCCACAAAAAATAACAAAACTAAAGAACCCAGAAAAATATTTTTACCCAAAATCACTGCTAATATTCCAGATATACTGGCGATGACTCCGGTTTTTTCCAAACCGCCAATCAGCACAAAGATAGACATAAAAAATAGCAGCGTGCTCCAATCTAAATCCCGCAAAATATTATTAACAGAATCAATTTGGGAATGGTGAGCTAAAAGCATTGCCAAAGCAGCCCCCAACAAAGCAACGGCTGCCGGTGAAATAGGCACGGGCAGAGACTCTCCTATTACAAAAAATGTCAGCACGAAAGCTATAATTAAGCCGCCTACTACTAAAACTCGCGGGTGATTGATTTTTGGGTGGGGCAAATGTTCCAAATCGTCTAAGTTCTTGTGCCAAATTTCGCGGAACAGCCAAGGCAACATAACTACTATCACTCCTACTGCGATCGCCCCGCCCAAACTTAACTTTAGCAGGTAATCTGCAAAACTCATGTTAATAGCATCGCCGACAATGAATGTCGCCGGATCGCCCACGATTGTCAGCAGTCCCGAACTGTTAGCCACAAATACCATTAAAATCAGTAACGGCACAAAATCTACACCGACTTCTTCTGCCATTGGCGGAATTAATGGTGCTAGCAGCATGACTGTCGTGGCATTGGGCAAAACTGCACAAATTGGCGTAGTAATTGCGACAATACCCAGCAAGAGATTTTTGCCTTTGCCTTTCGCCAAAAGCACCATTTGAGTTGCCAAGTATTCAAATACTTTGGTAGGCTCAAAGGCTCTCACCATTACCATGACTCCGAAAAATAAGCCTAGCGTGGCGTGACTTCGACCGATATATTCGATCGCGTTGTTTAACGTCATCACGTGGGTAAAAACCAGAATCACTGCTCCCAGAAATGCCGCAACTGTGAGGTGTATCCATTCTGTAATTATTAAGAAAATTACACATATAAATGTTGTTGCAGCAATCACAGCTTGTACGTTTTCCATTTATTCCCCTGAACAATTTAATACTTAAAATTAAAAACTATTCGTGTGAGGCAATTTACTACTTTATGGCTCTTCTGTCAATAGGTTGAAGGGCTGATTATCGTAGCAACACGCTGGGATCGACCCCTAGAGAGAGATCCGGCACAGGGAAAAAATCACCTCAAAACTACTTCTTTTGGCAGGGTCGCGATCGCCCGAAGTTTGGTATGGCGATCGGGCGATCCCTCAACTACAATGAAGCATAGGCAATCTCTGCCAAACTCAACCCCCACGCAGACATCATGGACTACAGCCAAGTGCTCGCCGACAAAACCGATACTATCGTCAAAAACTGGATTGAAGCAGTTCGTCAGGATCGGAAAATTGAAACCGCTGACGCCTTACCGCACTCAGCAATCGAAAATCACATACCTCACCTGCTGGCGGCGATGGTCACAGTGCTTTCCCAATATCAAAACAGCGAAATAAAACTAATAATTGAAGCCAGTTTAGATCACGGATTTCTCAGAGCCGAACAAGGCTACGACGCCGCAGAAGTAGCCCGCGAATACCATTTATTGCGTCAAGTAATATTCTCCCACTTAGAAGCCGAATTGCTAGCAGGAAGCGTCGCAGACGTATTCAGAGCTTTTCGGCTGATAGATGCCGTACTAGACGAAGCAATTGCCCAGTGTTTCAATAGCTACGTCGATCAGAGGATGCGGGAACTTCACCAAATCCAAACTCAGTTAACACTCACCAATCAAGAGCTCAATCGCCTCGTCAGCGTCAATCAAGAAAACGTCTACCATTTAGCTCACGAACTCAAAACTCCTCTCAACTCGATTATTGGTTATTCCGAACTGTTTTTGCGCCAAGAAAAATGGCAATCTGAAATCAAAGATACCCTCCCCGGCATCGAACACATCGAGCGAGTATTACGCAACGGCAGACACTTGCTTCGCATGATCAATGACACACTAGAACTTTCTCGTGCCAATGCCGGAAAAATTAAACTTAACCTGCGGCCAACTAATGTACAATCTGTAATTAACACCGTAGTAGAAATGATGCAGCCAATTGCTGATGCTAAAGGACTCAAGCTAGCTGTTACCAGCGACGATGCCCCAAGACAAGTAATCGCCGACGGACAGCGGCTGCAACAAATTCTGATCAACCTGGTGAGCAATGCCATTCGCTATACAGAATCAGGTAGCATTGAATTAAGTTGCCGCCCTGCTGGAGAAGGAAATTGGGCGATCGCAATTACAGATACCGGCATTGGCATCGCTCCCGAAGATACAAAGCGCATCTTTGACCCCTTCTTTCAAGCAGGAGAAGCCGGCAAACAGCTCTTTCCCACCGAAAGCACAGGCCTGGGATTAGCAATAGTATCGCGGCTCGTCTCGCTGCTGCAAGGCAAAATCGAGCTAGTATCAGAAATAGGAGTTGGCTCAACTTTTACCGTGATTCTGCCCCAAGAAGTTAAAGTCCTCCAAGAAGTAAGCTAAACATTAAGTTCAAATTTTTACATCCGAAAATCCTATGCCCGCAGCCAACAGACGCCCTTCCACCACAGCCTTTCCCCTCACCGCCGTAGTCGGGCAAGAAGCAATCAAATTAGCCCTGCTGTTAGCAGCAGTCGATCCCGGATTGGGAGGAGTTGCGATCGCAGGCCGCCGGGGCACAGCAAAATCAGTAATGGCCCGCGCCTTGCACTCCTTACTGCCACCCATTGAAATTGTTAAAGATTCTTTTTGCAACGCCGAACCTAATGAAATTATTGCCGAACAAGCATCAGGCTTGTTACCAGAAAATGGCGGGCAAGATGCCCACACCACCGATACTAATTCCTTAACTACTGAAATAATTCCCACACCATTCATTCAAATTCCTTTGGGTGTCACCGAAGACCGACTCTTAGGTTCAGTGGATGTCGAACAATCAGTGAAATTCGGTCAAACCGTATTTCAACCCGGACTCTTAGCCCAAGCCAATCGAGGCGTACTTTATGTTGACGAAATCAACCTCCTTGATGACAATATTTCCAACCAATTGCTAACAGTATTAACCGAAGGGCGCAACCAAATAGAGCGCGAAGGCATTAGCTTTCAACACCCCTGCAAACCTCTATTTATCGCCACCTACAACCCCGAAGAAGGGCCGCTGAGAGAACATTTGCTCGATCGCATCGCGATCGTACTTTCAGCCGACGCAGCACTCGAACTAGAAGAAAGAGTCTATGCAGTAGAACAAGCTTTATCCTACTCCAGCTCCCCCCAAGACTTTCTCAATCAATACAGCGAAGACACCGACAACCTCAAAACCCAAATCATCCTAGCCAGAGAATGGCTCAAAGATGTCAGCATTAAACGCGAACAAATTGCCTACCTAGTAGAAGAAGCCATCCGGGGTGGCGTTCAAGGACACCGCGCCGAAATATTCGCAGTCCGCGTCGCCAAAGCCGCCGCCGCCATCGAAGGACGCACAGAAGTTAACGCCGAAGACCTGCGCCGCGCCGTAGAATTAGTCATCGTACCCCGCGCCACCATCATCCAAACTCCCCCAGACGAAAACTCTCCTCCTCCTCCCCCCCCACCGCCTCCCCAAAAGCAGTCAGAACAAGAACAAGACGAACCAGAAAACGAGCAAGAAGACGAAGAAGACCAAGAGGATGAAGACAACCCGGAACCTGAAGAAGAACCAGAAAAAGATACCATTCCCGAAGAATTTCTCTTCGACCCAGAAGGAGTAATTCTCGACCCCAGCGTGCTTTTCTTCGCCCAAGCCGCCAGCCGCCAAGGCAAATCGGGCAGCCGCAGCACCATTTTCTCCGAAGATAGAGGCCGTTACGTCAAGCCGGTATTGCCCAAAGGCCCCGTCCGCCGCATCGCCGTTGACGCCACCCTCAGAGCCGCCGCACCCTACCAAAAAGCCCGCCGCGACAGGAATTCTAACCCCCCCCAACCCCCCCTTAGTAACGGGGGGCAAGGGGGGGTTGAGCGCCGTGTATTTGTGGAACAGGGAGACATTCGGGCGAAGCGCTTGGCCAGAAAAGCTGGAGCTTTAGTCGTATTTGTCGTCGATGCCTCCGGTTCGATGGCCCTCAACCGAATGCAGTCGGCCAAAGGTGCAGTCATGCAGCTACTCACAGAAGCTTATCAAAGCCGCGACCAAGTTGCTCTCATTCCCTTTCGCGGGGAACAAGCAGAAGTGCTGCTACCGCCGACTCGCTCGATAGCCTTGGCCCGCAAGCGTTTGGAACGGTTGCCCTGCGGCGGCGGTTCCCCGCTGGCCCACGGTTTGACTCAAGCAGTGCGGGTGGGAGTCAACGCGCGGCAGTCTGGAGATATCGGTCAAGTTGCGATTGTCGCTATTACTGACGGACGCGGTAATATTCCTTTGGCTCGTTCTTTGGGCGAACCGATTGTAGATGGAGAAAAGCCTGATATTAAAAAGGAATTGTTAGAAATTGCTGCCAAAATTCGTGGGTTGGGAATGCAGTTGCTGGTGATTGATACCGAGAGCAAGTTTATTTCGACTGGCTTTGCGAAGGAATTGGCCAAGACTTCTGGAGGGAAATACTATCACTTGCCGAAAGCTACCGAACAGTCGATCGCAGCTATGACTAAAAATGCTCTGCGCGACGCGATCGGCTAAAATCCTGATATCCGCATTTATCTGCGGTTAAAAATCCTAAAATTAGACTTTTTGCCAAAAGTCTAATTTTTAACTCTCACTCTCCGGCGAGTCAGCGCCAGCGAACCCGCAACTAAACCCAACCCTACCACCGCCGAAGGCTCAGGAATTCTTGCGGGGAGAGGCACCGGCTTTCCCGGTCCCCGGCTCGGGATTCCAGAATTTCTGTTGGTGAATTGCTCGGTATTCTTAGCCAGCAGCAAATTTTCTGAACCCTGCCCTGAAGTAGCGGTATAAACGGCTCGGAAATTAGCTGCAACGGCAGCTTGACCGCCGGAAATAACGGAGGCAGCCAATAAAATTCCGGCTGTAGGTGGCAATAATTTGCGATCAAAAAATGTGGGCATGGGACATTACCTATTTAGCAGTTTGTCGATAGCACTCGATCTATTCATTAATTTTCCGGGTATCCTCTGTCTAAGCTACCTTAGCCATTAACGGAACCGATTTTAGATTTTAGATTTTAGATTTTAGATTGTAGATTTTAGATTTTAAATTTTAGATTATTGAAGTTTCTGGCCCCTAGTTTCAACTAAGTCGCAAATCAAAAACCTAAAATCAACTCTGGCCCCTGTCTCTAGCATATACTCCTTAATCCCCAATCGTAAATCCCCAATCCAAAATTGATTTACATCCGCTATCTGCGATCTGATAGACTTTAACCTGGCCCCTGGCCGCCGATAGCGCCGGCCCTTTAAACTCAATTATAGCTTTGCCGCGACGCGCAACGGTGCGAGACAGCGACACGACACATACCTGTACGCAGTCGATTATAAACAATCGATCCCTGCTTTGGAGTGATTTCACCCCCGTTCTTTATCAAATCTTTAAACTCTTTCAGGTTTTGCAAACAAACTGTAAAGCTGTCAAAATAGAGATAGCAATTCTCAGCCAAAATTAGGTAAATCCTCGTGAGTAACACTAGCAATTTCCGCGAAGCCGTGCGCGAGGCCAAAAACCACGCGCTAGTAGGCCCCAACGTCATCTCCAACGCTCTCCCCTTCGTGGGCGGCGGACTTGTCTTAACTGCTGTCGGCACCTACGGGGGCCTCGGAGTGATTCGTAACTATCCCGGGATCTTCTTTCCCACATTCATCGCCGCGATCGTCGTAGAATTAATTCTATTCTTCGTCGCTCGCGCCGCCGCCGAACAAGGCAACAAAAATACCGCTTTGCCCCTGCTGGCAACCTACAGCCTGCTTTCCGGTTACACCCTCAGCGGGTTGGTGTCTGTAGCCCTCAGAAGCCAAGGCGTCGGCATCTCCGGCATCGCTTTTGCTGCACTCGGATGCGGCATTACCTTTATCGCCGCCCGCCAAATTGGCTCCAACCTTTCTGAACAAGACGGCATGGCCCTCACCAAAACTATCAGTTTAGGTGTCATTGCTTTGTTAGTCGTCGTTGGCGGTCAGTTTCTGCTCGCTCTATTTGGCGTCTACACCCCAACTTGGTTGGAAATTGGCATTTCTGGCATCGGCGTGTTTATATTTGCCGGCGCTGCGATCGTCGATTTTTACATATTACCCCGCACCTACCGCGACGACCAGTATCTGCCCGCCGCTCTGTCGATGTACTTGACCTACATCAACTTGTTCATCTTTATTCTGCGCCTGCTGATTGCTCTCAACGGCCGCGATTAATTGAAACTGTAGCTTAAAAAAAACCGCGGCCCGATCGACATCGGGCCGCGGTTTTTGATTAAGATTGGGAATCAAGATAGTCGTCATCTCGTCCTCTGTCCCTCATTTAAAAAACTTATATCATGTCCGCCGGCGACAGACATGAAGTATAATATTACTTTTTAATCACTCTATCAAAGGTCTTGTTATCTAATTCTGTCGATCGCGATTTCAATATTAATCACAAATTAATTGGAGAAAACTCATGTACTTAAAATATGAAGATATCAGGAGAGTCAGCGTAGAAATTACTTCCAGGTGCAATGCAGCTTGTCCCCAGTGTCCCCGCACCGGCAACCCGATTTTGCCGGGGGCGGAATTAAAGATGGAGGATATTGAGAGAATTTTTCCACAAGAGTTTTGCTCTCAGTTGGATTTGGTGTATATGTGCGGCAACTACGGCGATGCTATGACTAGCAATACCACAATTCCCGCGATCGAATATTTGCACCGCATGGGAGTTCCTCAAATCTGCCTGTACACCAACGGTAGCGGACGCAATCCAGACTGGTGGCAAGCCCTGGCAAAGGCGATGACAGGAGAATACGATCGCGTAATTTTTAGTATCGACGGGTTGGCAGATACTAACAGCATCTACCGCCAAAATACCAACTGGGACAGGATAATGCAGTCGGTTAATGCCTTTATCCAAGCTGGCGGAAAGGCTGTATGGCACTACTTGATTTTTGAACACAACCAGCACCAAGTAGAAGCAGCGCGGGATTTAGCCCAACAACTAGGCTTTGTCGAGTTTGTACCGAAAGCTACCTCTCGTTTTGTGGCGAAAGAGATTTATGAGAAAGAGTCCGCCAATCAACAGCCTCAGAAGCGAGAAAACTCTCAGGTAGAGGCGTCTAGCGATCGCGCCAACCAACCAGCAACAACTAATGCGTCAGCCCCTCAAAATCAAACACAGACCGCTGTTGGGTTGCACAAACAAGCTGAGGACTGTTTGAGACAAGGACAGCTCTCAGAGGCGATCGCAGCCAGCCAACAAGCCCTGAAAATTCAACCTAATTTTGCAGCCGCCTGGAAAACTTTGGGCAATGCTGTTCAAGGTTTGGGGAAGATGCAAGCAGCAGCAGACTGTTACGCAAAGGCACTTAAAATTCAGCCTGATTTTCCAGAAGTTTATGCTAATGTCGGCAGTCTTTATGCTCAACAGCAACAGTGGCAGCCAGCTAGTGCTTATTACCAAAAGGCGATCGAGCTTAAGCCCAATTTTGCCGGAGCTTATCGCAATTTAGCTAAAGTGTTGACACAGTTGGGGCAACCAGAAAAAGCAAATTATGCTTGGTATCAAGCTATAGCTATCGAAACATCTCAAGCACCAGAACCAACTCCTTCTGTCCCATCACAGCCAGCCAGCGAAGAACTTCAACCCCCATCATTGGAACAATATAAAAATCCACAGGGAGACCAATTTATCCAAGCTGTAGAAAAATTTGGTAGCCTAAACAATTACTACCGGAATGTAGAAATTAGCTGTCAAACTCAAGCCAGCAAAGAGATTTTCATCAGTTTTGAAGCGGAACTCTGGCCTTGCTGTTGGGTAAGCCATACTAAATACGCTGTTTATAACCACACTTACAGACCGCAAATGCTGGCTTTAATTGAAAAGTACGGAAATGGTTTTAATTCTCTCAGAACTCAATCGGTGAAAGATGCGATCGCCAGAGATTGGTTTCGCGAAGACCTCACAAAAAGTTTTTCCTGTTCTAAAAGGTTGGACGTATGCGCTCACGAATGCGGTAAAACTTTCAATTCAACAGGTTCGCAGTATATATAAGAAGTCAGTTGACTGTTGACTGTTGACTGTTGACAGTTGACAGTTGACAGTTGACAGTTGACAGCAGGGCTGTTTCATTCTCTTGTAGGGGCAATCCCACGCCCGGTTGCCCCGATATCTGAAACCCCTACCCGCTCGTCTATCGGCTGGGCGGGCACGGGGGCACCGCCCCTACAAAACCCTGGTTTTTCTGAGAATGAAACAGCCCTGCAGTTGACAGTTGTCACAAGAAAGAAGGAAGAATGCGGTCAAGCGATCGAATTTCCTGTCACGATTCAGGCAGGTTATCGGGATCGATCCCCTGCGATCGCAAATACTCAGCTAGGCGATCGGCTCGCTGTTGTAGACCCTCAGCTCGCTGTCGTTCTACTCTCAACTGTTCGCGCATCTGCCCCGTCGCTACATCCGGCAGGGGATAGATATTTCCTGACTCGTCGTACCAAACCAAAATTTCTTGCTCGATGCCCCCAATAACTTGCCCAGAGCGCCCCATGCCCAGTCCCACTTCAGGCATCCAATAGGGTTCGCCAATCTGCTGCCGGTACTGCCCGTCAATCAGCTTGTACACTTCAAACGGTTGATGCCGATCGCGCCGCCAAAATTCGGGGTTGTAAATAATGTAGTACAAAACCCCTAACCCGGCATAAATCGACATCTTCTCGTCGTACTCTCCACCGGGTTTGTGAGACACCATTTCCAATGCTACGATCAGCACAACCTCGTTTTCTTCCCAGACAGCATAGCTGCGGCGAGATTTGCCTCCTTTTCGGCGCTCCACCCCCAAACTGAGGAACCCGTCGGAACAGGCACTTTGGGACTGATTCCTGTAGTGTGATACACTGCCATATCCACCCCAAAGTACCAATCCATGCGAGCCGACCAAATACCGGTCAGGACAAACAACAATAGGTTGGGTAGCAGATTCTGGTCTTCGTTATCCACAGGCGTATCGTCCGAACAGGGCAGGTCTTCGGTGGACGGCAAGCTTAATTTGAGTTCTGGGGAAATCATGGCAGTTAACTTCCATCGAGATCGTTAACCTGATTTTAGATTATAACAACTTTTTTTTAATTTTTAATGCGGTAAAATTTTCAATTCAACTGGTTCGCAGGATATCTAATTACGAAGAAACAATAACATTTTGTTGAAATATCCTAATTTCAGCTATAATTTGTAAAAGAATTCAAAACCATGAGGACTAACCGTGGAAATTCTACACATCAAACACAACATCGAAACATTGTCCGATCGCCTAACGGGTCTACAAGACTATCTTTAGCTCAGCATTAACCGCCGAGAGCCAAAAGTTACAACAGCTAGCACCACAGCCGAAATCGGGCAACAGCATCAACACAGGCGAACGGCTACTCCAAGAACTAGACGCACTCCAATCCTACCAGGCCAAACTCAACCAGTGCCAAACAATTTTGGCAGATGCTACAGCAGCACTGGAGTTACTCGAATTTCAAGCAGACGAGGAATTAGAGCAAGAACTTCAAACTAATTTAGCTCAACTCAACTGCTCTCTCGAAGAGTGTGAATTAGAGCAATCCTTGAGCGGGCCTTGCGACAAAAATGGAGCCTACCTGATAATTAATAATGCAGCAATAGATGACCTAGATGCTCAAGACTGGGCAGATATGTTGCTGAAAATGTATGTTGGCTGGGTACGGAACCGAGGCTATGGAGTTATGTTAGTTGAAATTTCGCCATCGACAGATAGAGGAATTAATTCTGCAACTTTGGCAATAGACGGACGTTACGCTTACGGCTATCTAAAGTCAGAAACCGGAGTGCACCAACTGAAACGTAAATCGCCTTTTAATATTACCAGAAAGCTGCGGACTCCAGCGACGGTCGAAGTTGTGCCAATGTATGTGGAACTGGAGATTCCACAGCAGGATTTAGAAATAATCTTGCCTCCTCGCAACCTGAATTGTAACAGAGTCGAAAGTTGGGTGAGGATTGTGCATATTCCTACTGGTATTTCTGCAATATCTAATCAGGAGGGGAGTCAATTGCAAAATAGAGAAAGGGCTTTGGCGGTTCTCACCAGCAAACTGTTTGCTATTATGCAAAGACAAGGAGTTCAACAGCTTGCAGACATTCAGGGCGAGATCCTAAAAACAGTCCTTAACCAACCAATTCGGGAATATCAATTGGCCAGCGACAGCGCGAACCAGGGCAAAGTTTTGGATCTGCGTACAGGAATCCAAACAACAGCCGTCGCCGAGGTACTCGACGGCAAAATTCTCTTTGATACCAGTTTGTGGGTTCATTGGTACTGATGTGTATGTCACTTAAGACAATAATTTTATTCTTTGGCATTTGGATTTGTCTCTTGATAACTGGCTAAAAAAAATCTTGTATGTCTGGTTTTTTCGTAGTTTAACCATACATACAAGATCGGGAAATCCGACTGAAATTGCTGCGTTTTTAGGAACGAGTAATCCGATAGCGAAGTGTGTAATCCCAGGTGGACCAATTAATGCCATCTTTTTTCTTCATTACCCAGGAGCGCTCTTCCCTGGAGGATCCTGTGGCGGAAATTTCTAGTTCGGTAGTATCCAGCAAGTCATCTTTGTCCAAATTAGCGAATAGGCCTACCGCCTTTGTAGCTGCTGCAAGAACGGTTCCCGCAATGGCTCCTTGTGGACCACCGGCCGCTGCTACAGCAGTTGAAACAGCACTGGAAATCTGTGTAATTGTTTCGCCGTACTTATTAGCCCAGTCTTTTGCAACATCTTCGTCGTAAGCCTTGATTCCGCCTTTGACGGTTTGTCCTGCGGGGATATCGCCTTCAAATAAAACGGTGTCCTCTGGACGGAAGGTTTTGGTTTGCTTGTCATTAATTTTGATAGGGCGCGTCGCAATTACTTTTGTGACTTCCCCGCCTACCAAAGCACCGAGGAGATAAAAATCGTCAGCACCGGCTATATCTTCAGTATATCGGCAAAAAACATCCACTAATTCAATTTTGATCTTCGGCATCTTTTTCTCTCACTCTTGTGTTTAGTTTTGTGCTGAAAAGGGCATTTAATTAATTAGCATTTCAATGCTTTGTTCGTGCCCTTTCCATCTATAAGACGATCTCAAATCGCCATTTATGAATTTTTGAGGTAGAGGAGTTTTTGCCTTAACTGAATGCACGCATAAAACTAGATGCAAGAAAGAGAGACTTTTCGGACTGTATCAGTCCTGGACTTTTAATATCTCAGCCATCAATGCACGATTTTTCTCAGAAACCGGGTTTTTTGCGTCCAAGACTATATATAGCGGTTCGATCGCGTTGTGAGGTATGCGGGCGAATCCGCGAGCCCATGCCCCTGTGCCCGTCAGCGCACCTCATGTTACTGAGACAAAGGCTATATGTTGCAACTTTTTCAGTGTCTCCCCGTCAAAGCTAAAACGAACCCATGACAAAACCAACCATCAGGTAACTGAGGCTGAAGTTGCGTTCCCTACGAAGAGACGCTACAGTTTTTGTTGAATTGCCTGAAAAAATTGCCAGCAGCATCCGTATCGCCATTGTCCAAATGCTAAGAGCGTTCAGGAAAATGCGATCGCAACTTCTTCACTAACTTTGTGAAATATGCGCCTTTGTACTCAGCTACTTTAGTCCTGGACGCATGGGGGTCCAGAAACCGGGTTTTTTTACGAGTGTACTTCCTTACAGCCCGCACCCAAGGTAAAAAACCCGGTTTCTAAGCATCGCGCCGTGCGTCGAGGATTGTACTTTTTAGATGGAAAAGAGCCGCCGCTATCCATCCACAGCCACCAGCACCGATGGGAATCTAGTCGATCGAGCTTGCTGAAAACCGACAAAATTTTTTATTGAGTTTTTATTAAAACCTGTGTTAGCTGCCAAACACACAGCGTCGCCTTAAACCGCCGACAAGCATTTTGCTTTACTTCTAATTGCCCGTCGGATTGAGCCGAAATTATCGCAGACTCTATCTGCGGCTCGGATAGTGCAGGCTCTTGCGGTTCCGCACCGGCAACTATAGCTACTTCTTGTATCTTTTCAGATAATATAACAGTCTCGATCGCAATGGGTTCAACTCGCACCGTCTTGGTGGACTCCTCCCCTTTTGGAGACTCCACCGTCTTTTGGGACTTTTTCCCTTTTGGAGACTCAACCCTCTTTTTCGACTCTTCCCCTTTTGGAGACTCCTCTCCATCAGTAGAATCATCCCCGATCCAATATCCCTTTAACTCAAGACGCAGAATGGCCCGCGCCTGGGAGATCCGTTTGCAGACATTCTGGTAGGAAATATCTTGCTGTTGGGCAATCTCTTGATAAGAGAGTTCTTGATAAAAGTGAAGCATAAAAGTCTCGCGCATCTTAGGCGATAAGTTATCGATAGCGCGCCGAATCACCATCTTTTTCTCGTCTTTCTCCAGAGCGCCCAGGGGCGTATCATGCACAGAAACCAGTTCTATTTCCTCGACTGAGGCGATCGCTTCTATATTCTCAACTCTTTTCGCTGCTCGATCGCGCGAGCGATGAATATCTATGCAGAGATTGCGAGTCAGTCGAGTCAGCCAAGCCTTAAAATTGGTAATTTCTCCCGCCGCATACTTTTGCGCCTTTTCCCAAGCTTTGAGCATCGCCCGACTGAGCGCATCTTCAGCATCGGTTGGGTTATTGTTCATCCATTTGAGACAGCAACGATAAATATCGTTTTGATTCTGCTGCCAAAGCGACCAAAAAACAGTGCCGATATCTTCCTGGCGATCGCGTGAAAACACAGATCCTTGACAATTTAAGTTCATACCCCTACCAACTTGATAGCATCATGGAAATTAGGAATTATTCAAGGGCTTTTCCCTTGTTTGATGCACCGTGATGGGAGATTTTGTAGATAATTTTGAGATCGGGAAAAGGGCGATAGCAATTCTTGCAGTCAAAAACAGCGCACGCTACGCCAACGCTTAATCTCCAACCAGAGCCTTCTATAGCAATCCTTGCAGGAGTCGTAAATTTTTTACCCCACCCCAACCCTCCCCGTTCTAGGGGAGAAAGCAAGAAATTCACACATGATGCGAGGATTGCTATAGGTTCGCTCAAGGTATGGCAAAACCCAACAGATAAGCTCAAGAGGGCATTTTATTGATTGCCACCTGAATTCCTGTTTCTGCCCTTCCCTTCTATAAGACGATTCCCAAGGGCAATTTCTGAATTTTTCGAGGGAGGGAATTTTTTGCCCGATCGGCATCGCTTGGGTTATTGTCGATCGACTTGAGACAGCCACGGTAAATACGAGCTCGATCCGGCTCCCATAACTGCCAAAACACCCTCGCTTAGATATTCCGGGCGATCGCCCCACCGTGAAAACCTAGCTCCTAACGCATCTAAATTCATACCCATCTGCCCGACTCAACAAATTTTCTGCTCCAAAATATACGCTACGAATGAAGCAAAATCTGGATTTTTGTCTTCACAGACGGCCGATATCGATCTAAAATAAACAAGACACCCCACAACGCCGGAGAACTCACAGTGGAAGTTCTAGACATCAAACACAATATCGAAACATTGTCCGATCGACTGGGTACAACCCAGGACTATCTTTGACATCCCCGCACTCACAGCCAAAATTCAAGACTTAGAGCAAATCTGCGCCCAACCAGCATTTTGGGACGACCAAGATCGAGCTCAAGAAACCCTCCAAGAACTTAATGACTTCAAATCTCATTTAGACCAATATCGCGGCTGGCAAACGAGCTTGGAAGATGCTAAAGCTATTTTAGAACTGCTGGAATTAGAAGCCGACGAGTCCCTGTTCCAAGAAGCCTCATCGAGTCTTTCTCAGTTAACCCGCGAACTCGACCAGTGGGAACTGCAACAATTACTATCGGGGCCCTACGACGAAGGCGGCGCCGTTTTGACAATTAACGCCGGGGCCGGCGGCACAGATGCTCAAGATTGGGCCGAAATGCTGCTGCGGATGTACACCCGCTGGGGGGAAAGTCAAGGTTACAAAGTACATTTAATGGAAATTTCCGAGGGAGAGGAAGCAGGTGTTAAATCGGCTTCTTTGGAAATTGTCGGCCGTTACGCTTACGGTTATATGCGATCGGAAAAAGGCACTCACCGCTTGGTCAGAATTTCGCCTTTTAATGCTAACGACAAGCGTCAAACCAGTTTTGCAGGCGTCGAAGTGATGCCAATTCTCGATCGATCCGTCAAGTTGGACATTCCCGAAAAAGATTTGGAAATCACGACTTCCCGCGCTGGCGGCAAGGGCGGGCAAAATGTTAACAAGGTAGAAACTGCTGTACGCATCGTTCACATTCCTACCGGTTTGGCCGTGCGCTGCACTGAAGAACGCAGTCAGTTGCAAAATAAAGAAAAAGCTCTGGCATTACTCAAGGCTAGACTGTTGGTCGTTGCTAAGGAACAACGGGCTTCGGAAATTGCCGAGATTCGCGGCGACATGGTAGAGGCAGCTTGGGGCAACCAAATTCGCAATTATGTTTTTCACCCATACCAAATGGTCAAGGATTTGCGTACTGGAGTGGAAACAACCGCCATCGCAGATGTGATGAACGGCGAATTAGAGCCGTTTATTCAAGCTTACCTGCGACAGGAAAATCAGTTGGTCAGTAGTCAGTAGTCAATTGACAGTAGTCAGTAGTCAGTAGTCAATGAGGACTTCAGTCCGCAAAAAAGCAGGACTTGCATTCCTCACTACGAACCAATTTTCTGGTATGATTTTTGGGTTTTGGTCGATCGCGCGACCTTCAACAGGTCGCGCGGCCAAAAACCTTGATATGATAAAACTTGATCTACCGAACAAAAGGAGAAATAATGACCCAAGTTGTAATAGGCGAAAATGAAGGGATTGAGTCAGCCCTGCGACGGTTTAAGCGACAAGTTTCTAAAGCGGGTATTTTCCCCGACATGAGAAAGCACCGCCACTTTGAAACCCCGTTGGAAAAGCAGAAGCGCAAAGCTATTGCCAGAAGGACTAAGAGACGCTTCCACCGCAATAACAAGCCCTAGAATTATTAGCACTAAATTGATTCGGCAGATATAATGCCTTGCGATTCTAGTACCGCAGCGACTCGGAGAATCACCGCTTCGCTGTAGGGAGCACCAATAATTTGTACCCCCAAGGGCAAAGCGCCGGGCCGCTGTACGGGCACGCAAAGAACGGGCAAGCCAATAAACGATAGGGGTTGGGTGAACAGTCCGAGATTGGGACGCACTAAGATTTCTTGTCCGGCTATTACCATTTTCTCGACGCCAATTTCAGGGGCAGCTATCGGGGTGGCGGGTGCGAGGATGATGTCTGTTTGTTGGAATATTTCGCGAATTCGATCGCGGTACCACTGTCTGAATCTCTGGGCTTGCAAGTACCAAGTCGCAGGGATCAGGGTTCCCGCTAAAAAGCGATCGCGCGTGGCAGGATCGAAGTCTTGAGGGCGCGATCGCAAATTATCTAAATGCAAGTTTCCCCCCTCGCAGGCGGTAATGATAAATGCCGCAGCCCGGGCGCGATCGGATTCCGGTATGCTGACAGTTGCAAGCCCCCCTATTTTTGGGGGGTTTGTTGTTTTTTCTGTGCTAATACCACAATCCAAGACATTTGTCAAGGCTTTAGCAACTATTTCTACAGCATCCATTGCTTCCGGTTCGGCCCCTGTGGCGAAATACCCCTCAGCAACAGCAATTCGCAATCCTTCAATGCCTTGATTTAACTGCGGCGAACAAAGTTCTGGCGGGCGTTGAGTGCAAACTGGGTCACGAGAATCAGGGCCTTGCAGGATATCGTACAGCAGCGCCATATCTCCGATCGATCGCCCAAACGGCCCCACACAATCCAAACTACCCGAAAATAAATAAGCGCCAGCCCTGGACAAACGGCCGTAAGTAGGCTTAAACCCAAAGACACCGCACAAAGCAGCCGGTACGCGGATGGAACCGTTAGTATCAGAACCGAGAGTGATGGGTACAAAACCGGCGGCGACTGCTGCTGCGGAACCGCCGCTGGAACCGCCGGCGATGCGCGTAGTATCGCGGGGATTGCGAGTCGGGCCGTAGTGACTGTTTTCCGTGACGAAACCGTAGGCGTACTCATCCATGTTGAGAGTACCTACGAGCACAGCCCCGGCTTGTTTTAGTCGGGCGACCACCGCCGCGTCCTGGGTAGCCGGAGGATTGTCAGCGTTGATTTTTGACCCAGCTAGAGTGGTAATTCCGGCGATATCGAACAGGTTTTTGACAGCGAAGGGAACGCCTGCTAAAGGGCCTGGGTTTTGGTTATTTGCGATCAAATTATCTATATTTTCGGCTGCTGCGAGTGCGCTTGATGCAGTGATGGCAGTAAAGCAATTAAAAGCTTTATCCTTAACAGCAATCCGTTCCAAAGCAGCACTTACCGCCTCTGTAGCCGTAACCCTACCACATTTAACAGCCGCTGCCGTAGCAACCGCATCAGCCTTATCTAAAAAACATCTGCGTTCATCTGCGTTCATCTGCCCTCATCTGCGGTTAAAAATTTAAGGTTCAAACACTGGCGCGACTTCTACTTCTTGAGGTAAAGGGAATTCAGTAACGAGTCGGGCGATCGCAGCTATTCTCTCGAAGTTTACCACAACGCCTGGACGATGTTCCGGGTCTAAGGGTAAGTTTATCAGTTCGGCCGTGCGATCGACATATTCTTCTATATTTATCATTAGTCCATCCCAAACAACATCAGCGTTCATCCGCGTACATCTGCCCTCATCTGCGGTTGAAAATCTAAGGTTCAGATATAGGTGCGATCGATTATTGTATTGTAATCGCGATCGGGCTGTCAGTTATTATTGCTCAGTTTTTTGTATTCCTCGGATTGTCTGATATCATCTAAAGGAGATTTTGGCTCTAGTGGTTCATCAGGACAAAACTTTATACATACCTGTGTTTGACCCAACTGTAAATCTTCCTTAACTTCGATTTTAATCTTTCCTTTTTGCCAACCCTTAGAACCGATTTTGAGAACTTGACAATCGATTCCTTCGTTAGGGGACTTCCAGTTTATTTCCGATCCATAAATTATTATTTTTTCGTTAACTCGCAGCTCGTTCATACACTCAATTATCTGCTTGTTACCACCTTGGTTATTAGATCCTACTACATAAGTTTCAAGTATCTTACTAAACTTGCTGGCGGTTAAGTTTTTAAACCTACGCACCAGAAAAGTAGCTTCATCGAATAACAAAACATCATCATCACCGACTGTCTCATAGTTATTATTAGATTTAATTTCATCGTTCATTTTTTTTTACAAAATTCTGCTGCTTCCTATTTGATACCATTTGAAGGTATTTGAGTCAAGGTGGTAAAGAAACAATTTGCGATCGCACTTTTCCCACTCAAACACTGACAGTTTCTCGCAACTTCTCAACGGCAACATCCAGCGGAGGCAAAGCAAAATCCTCAGCATCCATCAATTCCTTAACCTTCTCAAAAATCTCAACCTCCGCCTCTTCCTGATCCGTCAGCTTATCATAAAAATAAGGGTCAGTAAACCACTGCTCAAAAGCAAACCTTAACACCCCATTCGGGTCAAGCATAAACTGCCAATACTTAGAAACTCGGTTATCAACTACTTCAAACAGCGGTGCGGGAGTCTGTATGGGATAATAGCTGTAATTATCATCACAAATATAGTACCAAACTATTCCCTGCGACGAGCGGATTGCATAAACAACATATTCCTTGCCAACAGTCAACGGCAATTCAACCTTTTTAGTATAACCTCTTGCCGGATCGATATAATTTTCCGGGAGAACTGCCCCAGTATTAGCAATACAGCGAACAATCATAACTTATCTACCTATAAATTCTTAGGTGCTATTTTAGGATATTGTCGTTTAAACTTTAATTCAACTTGTTGCAAAATTTTTGCATTTTCAAACCAGTGTACTTGTACGGAAGCTCCGTTAATTGTAACAGCCTGAATGCTAGTCATCTTATACCAATCTTCAGGATTGCCTCCCTAGAGAGCAACCAGTCTGGAAACATCCCCTAACATATCGTCAGGCCCGCCCTGAATAGCTCTACAATTACCAGACTTAGCATCTTGCAGCAGCAGTTGCTCTGGCAAATTTCTCGGACTCTCATCGGGAATAGCACCTCGATCCATAGTTTAGCAGTTTCAGATGTCAGTTGTTATTAGCGAGTTTTTTATACTCCTCAGATTGGCGGATGTCATCTAGAATAGATTCCGGTTCGGCAAGTTCATCAGGACAAAATTCACAATCTATTTTGATGTTCACATGATAAGGCGTACAATTTAAAGATGCTTTTATTCTAAGCTTACCTTTTTGCCAACTTGGGGAACCGATTTTTAGAAGTTGGCAAGCCATGCCTTCTGGAGGAAAAATCCATTGACCTTTATCCACTTGTAGAGTTAGCCCGCCTATCGAACAATCAAAAAGCGACTTATAAACCATTAATTGCCCAGTATTGGGTATTTTTTCTTCAAGATTTTTAGCAAGCTTCTGCCTCATTAATTCTTTAAATCTTTCAACTGTAAAAGTATCTTTATCAATCATCAAAATATCTGTATCGCACTCTAGGTCTTGAAACTTAGCGTTCATATTTCTTTGTGTGAATAAATTATCTAAAAATATATCATCTCTCATGATATTAGTCAATGCTGCTTTTTAAGCTAGATCCATTTTGATTTTATATCGCGAAGACGGTTGTTGTTTGCACAGCGCCCAATTTAAAAAAAGTTGCGACTTCAGAGTACGAGAAAAGTTGTTTTCGCTGGTACTGTTTCCGCCAGCAACTTACCCCGCGAAATCACATACAGAACTGCAGCGCGCCTCCTAATAGCATCATAACAATCATCAGCATCCAACACAATCAAATTTGCAAGTTTCCCCGCATCTATCCCATAATTATCATCTCCCAGATTGAGAGTTTTAGCACCGTTGACTGTCACCATATTAAAACAAGCTGCAATCTCAGCCATTCCCGTCATCTGACAAACATGAACCGCCATATGAGCGACATCCAACATATTTCCCGTACCTAAACTATACCAAGGATCTTGCACGCAGTCGTGGCCAAAACTCACATTCAATCCCTGCTGCCACAACTCCTTAACTCGCGTCACCCCACGGCGTTTGGGATAAGTATCAGCGCGGCCTTGCAGGGTAATATTAATTAAAGGATTGGCAATAAAATTAATTCCCGATTTTGCCAAACTTCCCATCAGCTTAAAAGCATAAGCATTGTTATAAGAACCGAAGGCAGTCGTGTGGCTTGCAGTCACCCGCGAACCCGCCCCGCTTCTAATCGCACAAGCCGCTACAACCTCCAAAAACCTCGACTGTTCATCATCGATTTCATCGCAGTGAACATCTATTAATCTATTGTATTTTTCCGCAAGTTCAAAAATTCGCTCAACCGACTTCACCCCATCTTCCCGCGTCAACTCATAATGCGGAATCCCGCCCACAGCATCCGCACCCATATCCAGAGATTTCTCTAAAAGTTTGTCATTTTCTGGACTTCCGTAAATCCCGTCTTGGGGAAAAGCCACAACTTGCAGAGTCATCCAATCTTTGACTTGTTCACGAACTTCCAAAAGTCCTTGCAAAGCTGTCAGCGTCGGTTCGCTAACATCAGCGTGACTCCTGACAAACAAAATCCCTTGAGACGCTTGCAGCCTTAAAGTTTCTACAGCCCGTTTTTTGACATCATCCAGAGTTAAACTTTGCTTGCGTTCCCCCCAGATGTGAATTCCCTCGAACAAAGTGCCGCTTTGATTCCATCGCGGTTCCCCCGCAGTCAAAGCAGAATCGAGATGAATGTGCGACTCCACAAAAGGAGGACTAACTAATTTGCCTTGAATGTCGATTTCGCGTTCCCCAAGTTCTGAGATGTGCGACGAAACGGCTACTATTTGCTCATCCTCGATAGCAATATCAACCGTTGGGCGATGATCGTCCGCACCTAACAAACGACATTCGCGCAGAACAATGCTATACTTTTGCTCAGGCATGACAATTGCACTTATTTTAACACTTGTAAACTTTATCCTTCCTAGTTGCGATTGGGCCTAGTGAGACAAAAAGAATTCCCCAATCACTTGCGAACCCCCTCCTTCTCCTCCTCTGCGTCCTCTGCGCCCTCTGCGGTTAAAAAATCTTACTCAAAAAACCAACCTATAACCATAATCACCAAATCAGACAATCTCAAACTCCAGATAGTGATTTTTCACAAAATCAAAAGTAAAATGGTCAACCACATTAGTATCGCTCAATTCCAGATTGTAAAAATCAACAAAATCCGCATCAAAATACGGCCCAGCGTGCCAAGTCCCCACATCTAACTTAATAAAACAATTGCCCGGAATCCGAAAAGCAACAACATCATCTAAACTCGGTTTATCACTATCCCCAGGAGGCGCAACCGCCATCAACCAATCCTTCCCATCCAAAGAACCCAAACACTGAGTACATTCAACGTGCCGCGTAATTTTGCGAAACTTGCGGCCTTCCTTCTGGAGCCGCATAATGTAAAATCTAGGAACACCATTTTGCAAATTTAACTGAGCATCCTCAGCATCGAAACACTTGCCATCAACAGCCGCAAAGATAACTTGACCGTAACTCCGAAAATTCTCCGGTGTCACCCATTGTGCGGACAACTGCTTAGTCGAAATTGATTCGCTCATAAATCCCAACACCCCTAGCTTGATCCGTCATCAACATTCTAATACAGTAACTCCTCAACACCTCTCTCTTCTCTTCTCTGTGTCCTCTGTGTCCTCTGCGGTTAATTAAATAAAAAAATCTAGTTCGCTTTCTCGATCGCCCAAAACACCCTTACAATTAAAATCAGCACACTGCTGCAAAAAACGAGCCGGAATATCAGGCCGAGCACCCCAATGCAAATGCAAATAAGAAGCGTGCACCTGACAAACTCCCCAACCTTCAGCAACCGCCTCAACTTCCCCCCGCTTCCCATACCTCCAACTGTGATAAACTGGATTACTCGGTTCAACAGTTAAATGCGATCGATGAAACTCATGTCCCCAAACCTCATCAAAAGCAGTTAACACCGAACTATCCCTCACCGCAACAGCTTCTCGGTATCCCAGCGTCAAACGCTTTCCCATCGCAGCAGCAGTTTTCAACACTCCCACCCCAGGCCAAGAATTGCCATCGAAGTCTACAATAGAATCGCACAAATACATCAAACCGCCGCACTCCGCATAAGTTGGCATTCCCGCAAAAATAGCACTTCTTACCGCATCCCGAATTAAAACATTACCGCTCAATTTTTGAGCAAACACTTCAGGAAAACCACCACCAAAATATAAGCCTTGCACATTGTCAGGAAAAACCGAGTCATCAAGGGGACTCCAAAATACCAACTGGGCACCCAACTCTTCCAACAAATCAAGATTGTCCTGATAGTAAAAATTAAAAGCCCGATCGCGCGCAACTGCAATCCTCACTCCAAATTGTTTTCCCAAACAGTTGACAACATCATCTTTTTGAGTTATAATTCCCGAAGGGAGACTGTGCCTAGCCAAAAGTTGCTCAGACCCCTCACCCCCCTCATTTCGAGTTGCAGCCAACAAAGGCAAAAGTTGCTCCCAGTCAAAACTAACAGCAGCCAAATCAGCCAGTTTATCGATCGCAGCATGAAGATTCGGCAACTCCTCAGCAGGAATCAGCCCCAAATGTCGATCGGGAATAGTAACAGCCTCATCCCTACGCAAAACACCCAAAATCGGTAAATTGAGCGGTTTGAGAGCATCTTGAAGCAGTTCCAAATGTCGATCGCTCGCCACCCGATTCAGCACCACACCGGCAAATTTAAGGTCAGGGTTAAAAGAACGAAAACCGTGGGCGATCGCAGCCACAGAACCAGAGAGCCTGCTGCAATCTATCACAAACAATACCGGCAAATTCAGCAAATAAGCAACATGAGCCGTAGAAGCAAAGGAAAAATCATAATTACCTTCTTCTTTTCGATAATTAATCCGTGTATCCGTCTCAAAATCCGTGTCGTGGCTTCGTGATTCCTGATTCCTTCGACTCACTCCATCAAATAAACCCATTACCCCTTCAACTAAGGCATAATCGACATCTGGAATCTGACGAGAAAAACACTTTTTCACATAAGATTCAGACGTTAATACCGGGTCTAAATTCCGACAGGGGCGACCAGTGACAAAAGCATGAAACATCGGGTCAATGTAATCCGGGCCTACCTTAAAAGATTGAACATTCAAGCCGCGACGGATTAAATAAGCTAAAAGGGCGATCGTTACAGTAGTTTTTCCCGCCCCGCTGCGTTCGCCAGCAATTACTAAACTCATAGTTCTAGTTAGTTAAAATAAATAATAGATAAGATTGCCAAAGTCGCTTTCCAATCAGGAAATAATCTGCGTTAATCTGTGTTAATCTGCCTTGCATCTGCGGTGTCTGTATCAATCAAAGATTTATGCAATCTTTCCTCATAAAAATAGACAGTTGATAAAGTTATGAGTATTGCTCTCGAACCGCTCAAATAATAACTATTTAACGAACCGCGAAGACGCCAAGAGCGCGAAGGAAGAAAAGAGAAGAATAAAAGTAGGGCAGACATTGCCTGCCCCACTGAATATTAACTCAATCCGTCTAGCTTATTTTTTTCTCCTTTCTCCTGATTCCATCCATCCGTTACATCCGTTACATCCGTTACACCATCCGTTGCCGAACTTCTTTTTACCCCTTAGCCAACTTCAGCATTTGAGCCGTCACTGCCAAACTTTCTTCGTAAAGCACATCTCGGCCCCAACTCTGCAAGTGCTGGCCCAGCAACTGTTCCGTCACCTGATCGAACAGAGGACTCACCTGGTTAAACCGATCGGTTTGAGCGCCGCCCTTTGTTTCCATCCGCATACAGCCACCCGCTTCCGAACACAGAACTGTACCGCAGTCAGCCTTTTCGTTTGTAGAATTCAAACGCACAGCAATCAAATCGCCCGCGATATCGCCCGTATCAGCAGTAGGAATAGCAGCCAACTCGGCTTCGACAACCCGTTCGTCGGGTCCCGCGAATTTAATTCGCTTGATTTGGTAATCGCCCTCTTCCTGTTTGAAAGCAACCGGACGCCACTGAAGCCTGCTCGCCAGCCAACCCAAATACATCAGCGCTTGCGTAGAATTGTCCTGTTCGTAATCGATCGTCACCCGATCGATTTCCCGAATCGCAGCGCGACGTTCCGGCGCGTCAAAAGCCTCAGCAGCCAACTCTTGCCACGCGGCCAGCCGGCGCCAATTCAGATCCGCGATCGGAATTCCCTCCTCGATCAGACTTTGCATCAACAGCAATTCGGCTTCACACTCAGCAAAGCTGCTAGAGTCAACAATCACAGAACTGCTAACTGCCGCCAGCCGCTGGAACAAACCTCGATCGGCATCGGGATTCGCTTTCCACCACAGCAGCGTCGGCAAATCAGCGATAGTCAACGCCGTCACGATGCCGCTCACCCGTTCCAAAGCAGCTTCCGTACCCCGGAGCGTAATATACTCGCAGCAGATCAGATTGCCAGTGGTGCGCTTGTGAACCGGACAATAAGCAGCCACTTGAGCCTGTACGCCCGTATCTTCCCCCGCCGTCGGACACAGAGCAATAATCCGGCAGGGATTGGCAGCCACGATCGCGTCAGCCACGCCCGAACCCCCGGAACCCAAACCACTCGATCCCATCTCCTCGCCTGTGGAATTTTTGCGAGCCACTTCTTCCCGCAAAGTCGCCAGCAATTCAGCGTTAGGTTTGCCAGTTCTCGGCAGCCCGTAAGCTTTTTGAGCCGCCCTGATGCTAGATGCCGTCATCGGCCCGGTAATACCGTCCACTGGCCCGTCGTAAAACCCCAGATCCGCCAATAACTGCTGAGTTTCTTCCGGTTCGTAGACTACAAAAGTAAACGTTGTTGCCCTAGTAGCGATCGGAAAATCGCCCTTCGACCCCGATTCTCTGTAACTTTCCCAAATTTGACTCAATTCGGCCTCTATTTGGTCGATCGACACATCTTTAGGACTTTGTAGCGAAACCAGAGGCGGAGCTTTCATCGGTGTCATCGTCATAAATCTTTTCTCCTTTCTAAGTTTTTAGTCATCAGTGATTGGTCATTAGTTCAGTAGTCCTGGAGATCCCAAAATTTTAGACCCTAGTTTAAGCTCTCAGATTCATCTGTGCAGTAAATCTAAAATCTAAAATCTAAAATCTAAAATCGACTGACTCTTAAAGTCTTCGCCACTTGCGACCGTCTCTGTTAATTAGCAGTTCTGCTTCCGCAGGTTCCCAAGTACCCGCTTCGTATTTAGGAACCAAATCTGGGTCGGTGGAGGATTCCCAATCCATCAGCGCCGGCGTTACCACCCGCCAAGCTTCTTCCACTTCATCAGAACGGGTAAACAAAGTTTGGTCGCCCAGCATACAGTCAATTAACAGGCGATCGTAAGCATCCGAAGATGTCACCCCAAAAGAAGAACCGTAACTGAAATCCATATCCACCGTCCGCGTCCGCAAATCCGGCCCCGGCATTTTCGCCTCGAACCTCAGCGAAATCCCCTCGTTCGGATGCACGCGCATAGTCAAAACGTTAGGAGTAGTTTGTTGGGCCGCAGACTGAAAGATTAGCAGCGGAACTTCGCGGAACTGAATCGCAATTTCGCTAACTTTTTTCGGCAACCGTTTGCCGGTTCGCAGGTAGAAAGGCACTCCCTGCCAGCGCCAGTTGTCAATCATAAACTTCATCGCCACAAAAGTTGGCGTTGTCGAGTTGGGAGCAACCCCCGGTTCATCGTGATATCCCGGCACGGGTTTGCCCTTCATCCAACCTGCGGAATATTGACCCCGAATCGCTGAGAACTCCAAGTTATGCAAATCTGCCAAGCGAGTTGCTTGCAGAACTTTCATCTTTTCGGTGCGGATGCTGTCAGCGTCGAGCGAGTTCGGCGGTTCCATCGCCGTCAGACAGAAAATCTGCATCAAGTGGTTTTGCAGCATATCCCGCAACGCCCCAGAGGATTCGTAGTAACCCGCCCGGTCTTCTACCCCTACTGTTTCTGCAACTGTAATTTGTACGTGATCGACAAATTGCCGATTCCACAGCGGTTCAAAAATCGCGTTAGCAAACCGGAACACCATTAAATTCTGAACAGTTTCTTTACCCAAATAGTGGTCTATCCGGTAAACTTGCTGTTCTTGGCAAACCTTCTGCACGACTCGGTTGAGAGCTTTTGCCGAACTCAAGTCGCGGCCGAAGGGTTTTTCAATTACCAAGCGGTTTTTTACTGGATCGGCCAGCATTTGAGCCGCGCCCAGTTGCCTAATTGCTTCTGGGAAAAAGTTCGGGGAAACCGACAGATAAAATATGTGATTGCCGCGAGTTCTCCTTTCTTCGTCGAGTTCCGCTAAGAAAGCTTTGAGTTTTTCATAGCTTTCCGGGTTGTCAATGTCGCCCGGACAGTAGTACAAACCTTTAGCGAAATCTTGCCAAAATTCTTCATTGCCAATGCCGCCGCCAAATTCTTCAATGCCTTCCCGCATTTGCTCGCGGAAGTAATCGTGACTCCAAGGGCGTCGGGCTACTCCCACGACTGTAGTTTCCGGTGGCAAGCGTCGATCGCGCTTCATCTGATAAATTGCAGGTACCAGTTTGCGCTGGGTCAGATCCCCAGAAGCTCCGAAGATTACCAGAATTTGTGGTTCCGGCACTCGTTCTTTTCGCAAACCGACGCGCAGTGGGTTTTCAAGTAGCGTTACCATTTATTTTCCTTTTTCTAGAGCTGTTAGTCTTGCTAATACACCATGATAGTTTGCGGTCATTTCTGCTAGTTGCTGGGTGAGAGAGTTAATTTGCCCTTCATACTCAGCTTTCATTTCGGCCCTGACTTCCTCCCGGATTTTTATCCTCTCAGCAGCCAGTCGCACTTCCCAATCTCGATCGCGCTGTCGCAGTTCAGCTTTCAACTGCCTGTTTTCGGCTCGAAGTTGCTCCATTTCCAAAGCCACAGCAGCAGCGCGACGATCCCTGTCTCTGTTTTGCTGTCGGATTTGCTCTCTGAGCCGCTGATTGTCCGATCGCAACTTCTCCAATTCTGAAGCACCATCTTTATGAGTTCTCCCGCTTCCGTCTGAAGGAAATCGTTCCTCAACCAAGCGCTTAACGGCTGCACCAGTTGGAATGCCGTTGGGTGATGACTCTACCGCCTCTTGCCAGATTTGGATTTGTAATTCTGGGGAGAGTTTGGTCAAAGGACGAACTTGATTTTCCTTTCTAGGCAAAATGTGCGCAATTGCGCACAAATTTTCCATCACTAAGGCTGCCTCAATAAATTGATAGGCTGTCCGTCTGGCTATGTTCCACTTTTCTAAACAATAAGTCTCAAAGGTCTTGTGGGTTTCCCGGTACAGTTTCTGTACCAGAATTTCGTTAAGGGCTTTGCCGACTTCGTAAAAAGTCTTAAGTCCTTGTTCTACGATCAATTCCAGTTCTTGAAGCCTCGCCCGTTCGGCGACATCAAGTTGGTCGGTTGCATACTCGCTCTCTAGTAGGGTATTGGTACTTTGCATAGCAATTCCTCAGCGGTGGGAGATGGAGAATTGGAGTTGGAGTTCTGGCGAGAGTCGTGCTAGAGGACGGACTAGATTTTTTTTTCTAGGAAAAATGTGCGCAATTGCGCACATTTTTCCTAGAGAGGATTTAAAACTCAGCACTCAAGAGCCAAAACAATTATCTATTCCGACTCCTAAATGCTTCTGCCTTCAAGGATACAGATATCTGCCTAAGCGACGGGTGACAACTTCTGCACTTTCTCTTGCAAGGAATCCATCAGGGATTGGAACGGGGTGACGAATTTATCAATCCCGTCCAAGAGCAAGTCTGCCATCACTTGGTCCAAGTTGATGTCAATGTCGGGATCTTTGAGACTTTCGATCAGCGTGTAAGCTTCTGCAACGTTGTTCTCAATCCGGGGTGCGACATCGCAGTGATCGAAACAAGCTTCAACGGTGTTCGGCGGCAAAGTGTTAACGGTGTCGGGGCCGATTAGTTCATCGACGTACATGACATCGCTGTAGTTGGGGTTTTTGGTGCTGGTGGAAGCCCACAGTAAGCGCTGCACTTTGGCTCCCTTGGCCGCTAAAGCTTGCCAGCGATCGCTCGCTACGATCTCTTTATACTTCTGGTAAGCTATCTTCGCATTGGCGATCGCAACTTTCCCTTTCACCGCTTCCAGTTTAGCTTTTGTGGAAATATCTGTGACATTTTTGAGTTTCTCGTCAATCTTGCCATCGACATTGATGTCGATCCGGCTCAAGAAGAAACTGGCAACAGAAGCAATATTGCTCACATCCAAACCTTTAGCCACCCGCGCTTCCAAACCACGAATGTAAGCCCAGAAGGTTTCGACGTAGCTGTCAACCGAGAACAGTAAAGTCACGTTAACGTTAATGCCTTCGCTGATGACTCGCTCGACTGCGGGCAAACCTTCAGCGGTTCCCGGAATCTTAATCATCACGTTTTCTTTGCCGAGGGCTTGGTAATAGCGTATGGCTTCGCTAATCGTGCTTTCTGTATCGTTGGCGATCGTCGGTGGCACTTCAATGCTAATGTAGCCGTCCAAACCCTTCGACTCTGCGTAAACTGGGGCGAAGATGTCGCAAGCGTTGCGGATATCTTCAAATACCAGAGATTCGTAAATCTCCATTACAGATTTACCCGCCCGGATGCCCGCTTCGATATCCGCGTCGTAAATCACATTACCCGCGATCGCTTTCTCAAAAATAGCCGGATTAGATGTAATCCCGCGCAGTCCCCGACTTTCAATCATCTGTTTTAGTTCGCCGGACTCGATCAGATCGCGAGTCAAATTGTCCATCCAGATACTTTGGCCAATTTCTTTGATTTCTAACAGGTGATTCGTTGGCGTTGTTGTCATTACTGTAACTCCTACAATTTGATAGCTGTTTATTGGGACTTGGAAATTGGAAATTGAAAATTGAAAAGTGGTAATTGAAAATTGGCAATGGGGAATTGGTAATTGGGAGTCGAAAGTTATAAGTTAAAACCCTCTTCCTTCTTCCTGACATCCGTTACATCCGTTACATCCGTTACATCCGTTACACAATCCGTTGCCGAACTTCCTTCACCCTTGGACTGTTCTAGGATTGCGCGATCGATCTTGAATAAAAGACTCCACCATCGCTACATTTTCTTTACTGCCGACAATCAAGGGCGATCGCTCGTGCAGTTTGGTCGGCACAACGTCTAAGATATCTTGAGTCCCCGTACTGGCGCGCCCGCCGGCTTGCTCCATCAAAAACGCCAAAGGAGCCGATTCGTAGAGCAAACGCAATTTGCCCTCCGGTTGTTTGACCGTTCCGGGGTACAAAAACACGCCTCCCTGGAATAAAATCCGGTGGAAATCTCCCACCAAAGCCCCGCCGTACCGGGCGGTGTAGCCTTCGCTGCGGTGTACGTAGCGAATGTAGTCCCTCAAAGATTCCTCCCACTGCCAGAAGTTGCCTTCATTAACGCTGTAAATCGGGCCGCGATCGGGAACCTTAATGTTTTCGTTAGCTAGAATAAACTCGCCCAAACTCGGATCGAGGGTAAAAGAATGAACGCCCTGACCGATCGAATAAACCAGCATGGTACTGGGGCCGTAGAGTACATAACCAGCGGCAATTTGTTTGTGTCCATGTTGCAGCAAGTCGGAAGCAGAGCCATCTGCATCGTCCCCCTCTTGCTTGCGGATGCTGAATATGGAGCCTACATTGAGATTGATGTCAAGATTGGAAGAACCGTCTATGGGGTCGTAGAGCAGACTGTAACGCCCGATCGGACAATTTTCGGGAATGTAGTAGGGTTTTTCCATTTCCTCGGAAGCCAAACGGCAGACAAGTCCGCTTTGCTGGAAGACCGAGATAAACACTTCATTCGCATAGATATCCATCTTTTTGACGGATTCTCCCTGCACGTTCGTAGCCCCTGTAAAGCCTAAAGCATCTTCCATTAACCCGGCTCTGCTGAGCCGCCTCGCGATCAGCTTAGCCGCCAGCCCGATGCGATTCATCAGGGCACTGAGATCCTGAGCATCTGCTGAAAAGCTGTGAAGTTGCTGGAGTACGTGACGAGATAGGGTTGTGCAATCGCGGTCTAAGGATTGTACCTGATCTATCGGGCCCAGGCGGGTTTCCCCTGTCGGCGCGTTTACCATGATTTTGATGTCCTCCCTGTCTTGCGGCTTGCTAGTTGGGGATTTTCAGGTGCAAGGCGTTTGCCCCTGAATCGGCTTTTAGGTCGATCGTCCCCCAACTTCTATCTTAGGAAGGGTTTTGCGATCGGGCGTCGAACTTTAGGTGAATTTTAGATCCCCATCGAAAATTGAGGAGTTTGATCGACTGTTGAGTGGGAAATTGTATTCAAAATCACTAAATTTTTTATCTATATCGAAATTGGGGTCGTCTGGGGCGATCGCAGTCAATCGCCCGTCATACAAAAGTTTGATCGCCCGCAGAATCAATCGCCGATCGCCCGAAATAGAAAATCACCTAAAAACGGACGATCGACTCAAAGGAAATTGTACGGGCGATGTGCGATCGTTAATCTACCGTCTTATCAGGAGTGGTGGCTTCCGTCAATTGCACTCTCATCTAAAGTAGAAAAGTCAAGTAATGATGGAACATCAAAACAGGGTAGTTCAACTTGCAAATACTTATCTCCACACAGATTTTCTGGGTTACCACCTCTATACAGAATCCGAGCTTGAGCCTGCGCCCACGTTACCACTTCGGAACGTTCCGTGTCATTGAGTCTAGAGGCAATTGTTTGCAAAGCTTTCAGCGTCAGCGCTCGATCGATTACCCCAGATAGGATCGTTGCTTCAAAACAATGTTCCATATATTCTTCGGGGATCTGCTCGTAGTCCGGGGGCGGGGCGACGCGCATCAAATGCTGGTCGATCTCCTTTCTGCGATCGAAATTTACCAGTTCAGCAATAAGAGGCAATATTGGTACTAAGACGGCGGGTGGAGGAACTTTTCGATGATATCGACGGGAATTTGGCGAAAGATAGGCACCCCTAAGAGTTTTTTCCCACTCTCTCATCGCTCTGTCGGCTTCAGGACAGCATACGTGAAACCTGGCCCATTTCTCTAAATCAATTGCCACATTCCGTCCCATCTGCTGTGCTAGCAGCGACAACGCCTTCGTGACTACCTGCCGTACCAGTTCGCCTCGCTCCCCGTGTGTGCCTGTCCAATCTCTCAGGCGATAGCGAGTCTGATGCTCAATAAAAGCCTGGGTATAAATGGACTCCCAGATGGACGGTTGCTCTAATAGAGCATTTGGCAATCCCAGCAGCGGTAGGAAAGGAGCAGCCCACGGTAGAGTTGGTAAAGATAAAGCTTTCAAGTAATCCCTGCTTTCCCTATCTTTCCAAGATAATTTAAGTTCCAAACAGTTTTGTTTTGTCATAAATGATAGTGTTTGTCACGGCTTAAAACGTAACTCTAACCCCAGAAGCTTTGCAATTATTTATAATCCGATCAGAACAGCTCCTCCTACCGTCGCTCCTACCCATAACATACCGTCTATTACCTCTGCGCCAAGCTCAATTGCCCGTGCCAGCAAGCTACTGGGGTTTCTGCGATCGGGCTGTTCAGGAGGTGGTTGTTCTGAATAGTGCTGTGCTTCAATATACTGCTTCTCCAGGTTGTAATTAAACGGATCGTTGTCATCATCACAATCCTTATTGTCTTGAAACTCCTTGATCAATGCTTCTAACCTTTTTTGATCTTTTATGTATTTGTCTTTGTGTCCGTCCCAAGAACCGGGATCGCTAGTCACAGTAGTCCGACGACCCGATAAGGGAGGAATTCGCGGGACGGGAGGATCGGTAATTTCACGACGCCGATTATAAAGATCCTGATCGTCTAAACGCAAATCGTCGTAGCGTTTTTTCAACTCTTTACCAAGAGCTACAATTTCCTGTAAAAGTTTATAGCATGGATCGTCGTCATACGGATTACCTCCACCAGACGGATTATTGGCTACATCATCATTCCCACTTCCACCCGAAGCAGAATCAGAGCCACTACTACCAAAGACATCTTTAAACTGAGGCTCCTTAAAAATCACAGTCGGTAATTGCCAAATATCATCACTCGGCTTCGGAGGCTTCTGTAAATCCGGTGGCACCTGTTGTTTCGGCGCCTTATTCAACCGCGGCGCTTCCTCAAATTCCGGCAAATTATTCGTCTGGGTCTGTGTTCCTTCTGGGTCAAATGACCCCCTCGTTACCTCCGATTCACCCGGCGCATACTCCCCATCCTTCCAACTATATTTCGACCAACTTTCACTCCAATCATTTCGACCATCATCCCATACTGTCCCGCTCCGAGTCCAACTCCAACTGCTGCCACTACTCGTCGAGACATCTCTTTTAGTCACCGATTCATAGTCGTAACCGCTGACAGTTTCCGTCCAACTGTAACCTCCCTTAAAATAAGACTTGCTGTAACTCTCACTCCACATCGATCGCGCTGGCAAATACGGTAAATTAATCGCATTATTGCTACGTAAAGATTAATTTAGGAGTTGCGATCGCTTTCGTTCCGATTTTTTACCGACGTGCAACTGCTTCCAGAACTGTCAGAGTCCAATTGCAATCTTCTGGGGAAATCACAACCACCTTAAAACCATACTTTTTACCCTCTAATTTTACCCCTTCAGAATCATCCACATGCAAGTCAATACCAAACGCTCGCGGATTTTTGCTGGGCAAGGAATCGCCTGGATAGCGATGCAGATGAGCTCTATGGATATTTTGATTGATGACCCCTGCTACTTGAATGCCGTAGCAACGCAACCACAGGCGTACAGAGCAAGGGGAACGGTAGGAAGTTGTATAAATCCATATTTCGTGTCCCCATGTTTTCAATTCCTGCATCAATGCGCGTGTTCCCAGTCGCAATGGTTCGTTAATCCAAGGTTTGAGGAAAAATGGTACTCGATTGGGTTCCCACGGGGCTTCTTTCCGAGCGCAAATTAGAGTGTCATCAAGGTCAAATGAAATCCGCATATTTTTACACAGTATTGCGTGGTCTACTTCGTCATTCTATAAGTTTTGTTTACGTATTCCGGAGAGAATTCAGTCCATCTCCCCTGTTCTAGTAAACGCTGTACATATTGTGGATTGCCAGTTTCTTCATACAACTTGAGGGCAGCAGCCATTCTATGATTTCCCTCTGAGATAATATAACGGTTTCCTTGCCTGAAACCAGCGATAGGAGGAATAGCTTCTCCGTTGACCATTGATTGAATCAGTCCAGGAACCTGCTGGAACTTACTATCTAAAAGGGTTGGCTGTGCGGATTCCAAAATAATACCAGGAGGGGCGTTTAGATCGAGTGGGAATTTTAGAACCTGCATAGCTGTAGTACCTCCTCGTAATGAACGCAATAAACGAGCTGCGAGTTTAAGCGTCCAAATTACCGTAAGGACTCCTACTTCCTTAAGGACATTATTGAAGTCATTAGCAGCAGCACGTAACCCTTGTTCATCTTTCGCTTGCCATGCTTTGAAGAAGAAGCTACCTAAGCTGTATCCTGCGGAAAAACCACAGAGTAGAATCAGCATAGCATCAATCGCTTGACCTACACCTGGTATAGCTTGCAAAGCTGCAAAAGCAAGCCCTACAGCAATTAATGCAGCCAAGAATTGTGGGTCATCCACGAGTTGCTGAAAAGCAGCTTTAGCATCTCCCACAAGTAACCCCGGTACCAGTTGAATAGCAGCCTTTAACTTCTGAATAAACGTCATGTTACTGACATCAGGTTGTCCACCAATACCCCCAGCACCGGCGAACCAATTATCTGGAGCATTCTCTATTTCTCGTGGAGGAGTAACAGTACGAAGCGGTGGTGTCCAAATATCATCACTTGGCTTCGGAGGCTTCTGAAGGTCAATCGGCACCTCCCCCTTCGGCGCCTTATTCAACCGCGGCGCTTCCCCAAATTCCGGCAAATTATTCGTATGCGTCCCCGTCCCTTCCGGGTGAAATGACCCCCCCGTCACCTCATATTCACCCGGCAAATACTCCCCATCTTTCCAACTAGACTTCGACCAACTTTCACTCCAACTATTGGGACCATCATCATACTCAGTCCCACTGCGAGTCCAACTCCAACTGCTACCATTACTCGTCGAGACATCTCTTTTAGTCACCGATTCATAGTCGTAACCGCTCACAGTTTCCGTCCAACTGTAACCTCCCTTAAAATAAGACTTGCTGTAACTCTCACTCCAGCTAGAATACTTGGACACCGAACTAGCTACGCCGTTACTATCGTAACTGCTTTCACTCGACCATTTCTCGTAACTAGAACTACGATTTTCTGTTCTTTGGCCATCTTTATAAGTTGTAACTGTCTGTGAATTTCTCGTGGTTGAGGTGTCGCTACTGCTAGATGAAGTGGAATTGTTGCCCGAGGTGCTGCTGTTACTTTTGCTAGCGGTTATTGTCGATTCCTCGCTGGTACTTTGAGTAGTATAAGTATCAGCCTTATACTCGCTCTCCCACTGCAGTTGATTTTCCTAATAGTTTTCAGTTGCGTTTTTGGAACTGGGTTTCCCCGCACTGTTGCTGCTGGAATAATTTGACTCGCTGACTGATGTTTGATAATTTTATTGTAGAGTTTTGATTGCCCGAAACAGAAAATTACCTCAAAACTGGCGATCTACTCAAAGGGAATTTGACCCTATGTACGAGTCGCAATCTCAAAAAGTACGATCGCTCACTAATTCTCATTAATTTAGATAAAGTTTGAGGAAAAAAGATATCCACTTAAGTTCTTACGGGGTCTCTTTATTTTCTATATTTTTTTGTCTGAGTGCTTGTACGTAGACATACAAACCAGGACGAGCCAGCTCTTTTCCATCTGAGAGGACATACCCAATATCTAGGCGAGCATCTGACCAAATAATTGCTAATGTCTGCTTGCTCGCTTCACACGAAATTAGAGGATGAAGCTCTGTCAGGCGTTGATACATTATACTCGCGCTCGCAAGTCGCTCATCTCTTCTGCCCGTACTCTGAGCTGTTTCTACTGCTAAGTCAAAAGACTTTTGTTGGATATCTCGTATTTCCAGCTCTACTTGAGAAGTTGTATGTAAGTTAGTCAGAGCTTGGTTATCGACTGGGATTTGAGGAATAGGGCATGGATTCTGAGGATGTGCAACCTCTGGGATAGCTTCTATTGGCCTCATTTCCAATTCATTAGCTTTTACTGGCTTTGTCTCCAATTCAGTTGATTGAGTTGATTGGCACGCACAAATTGATACCATTATCAGTGTTAGACCTAACTTCCAAATATGATATTTAGCTGCTTGGAAAAAACTATGACTCTCGTTTATTAAAAATGTTTTAAAAATTATCTCTGTGTAATGGCTATTGTTGTCTTTGTATAACGATCCCATATTCCGATCTGCTCCTTTGTTGTCAAATTTTAGCTGCCACTGCTTCAGGTGATCTATCTGGAGTGAAAAATGCTCAATTAAAACGGTATTAAACGAATTGCTTCATCAAATTTCCGTTGCTCTATAAGTTGTAGAAAAGTATCAAATAACTTAAACCCAGCAGCTCGATCGAATTCTGTAGCAAGCAAGCCGGGATTGTTGAAGTAGACTTCCTTTAGTGTCCGCGAGCCAAGCAACCGCTCTAGACTAACAACTACTCTTACTTGATCTTTATACCCTCCTGCATCATCCCAAGGGCGTCCCGAAGCCCGGACTGCTTGCATAGCAAGACGTTGAGTAAGACCTTCCATAAGATTTGGGCCCAATGTAGTAGTTAAATTTCGATGTTGATTGATGTGCAACATTTCATGAACCATTGTTTTTAGTATCGTCATATCGTCTGTATTCAAATCAGAATTGATGAATAGCCTACCATTAGTTACGAGACCATACAAATTGCCGTATTGCTGTTTAGCTTTTCCTGATGGCCAATTATTTGCTCTATCCATTGCATCCAGAATGCCTTTACTGTCAGTCACCTGTAGTACACCAGGCTGAATCAATTTATCAGCATCCTCACCATAAAATACCCGCAGTATGGATAGTGCTGATCTCCATATAGCCTCAAATCTGCTAATCGTACTAGGGCTACTTGCATTAAGATAGCCATCTCCATTAATCACCTTCTGAGACTTAAGCTCTTTGTAAATATCAGTTGGCAGCCAGAAAGTCTTGTCTTCAGAAGCATTTTTAGATGCAGCATCTTTAAAAATCACAGTCGGCAACTGCCAAATATCATCAATCGGCTTCGGAGGCTTCATCAAATCCGGTGGCACATCTTGTTTCGGCGCCTTATTCAACCGCGGCGCTTCCCCAAATTCCGGCAAATTATTCGTCTGGGTCTGTGTTCCTTCTGGGTCAAATGACCCCCTCGTTACCTCCGATTCACTCGGCGCATACTTGCCATCTTCCCAACTAGACTTCGACCAACTTTCACTCCAACTATTCCTTCCATCATCCCATACTGTCCCGCTGCGAGTCCAACTCCAACTGCTGCCATTACTCGTCGAGACACCCCCTTTCGTCACCGATTCCGAGTCGTAACCGCTCACAGTCTCCGTCCAACTGTAACCTCCCTTAAAGTAAGACTTGCTGTAACTCTCACTCCAGCTAGAATACTTGGACACCGAACTAGCTACGCCGTTACTATCGTAAGTGCTTTCGCTCGACCATTTCTCGTAACTCGAACTGCCATTTTCTGTTTTTTGGCCATCTTTATAAGTTGTAACTGTCTGTGAATTTCTCGTGGTTGAGGTGTCGCTACTGTTAGATGAGGTGGAATTGTTGCCCGAGGTGCTGCTGTTACTTTTGCTAGCGGTTATAGTCGATTCGTCGCTGTTGCTTTGAGTAGTATAAGTATCAGCCTTATACTCGCTCTCCCACTGAGCATGATTTTCTGAATAATTTTCTTGCTCGGAATTAGAACTAACTTTACCCGAACTGTTGCTGCTCGAAGAGTTCGACTTGCTGACAGAATAAGTATCTCGATTGTGGCTGCTAGTTGACGGCCCGTTTGTGTAGTTTTGGGTATCATTGGTCTGAGTTACCGAGTAATTATTACCTCGATTGTTTTGCCAATATGATGGGCCGTTGCTGCCCGAAGTTTCCAGAGACTGATTGACGGTATATGTGTCTCTGTTGCTGGTATTTTTTGACTTGCCGTCATCGTAACTGCTGTTAGAGTTACTTTACTATTTGGTTCTGAATAAACATCCAATAACTCATCGAGATTTACTGAGGTTTTTATCATCAAATACCCAAATGCAAAATAAAGAATTCACCCTCAATTACCTGATTAGCATAATTGAGCAAAATCCGCAGTTTTTCAAGGAGCAAGTCTCGCTCAACTTCGATAGTGTAAACTTTGGGTGGAGTTGAAACCTTTCTGTCATTTTTTATAATTATCCCCCCATCAAGCTGAAATCTCTCAGGAGCTTTTGAAAATAAGCGATACCATGAATCGATTACGTGATAAAACATTTCCCCATCTTCTTGGTGAATAATTGTAATACCGTAAAGCGATAATCCCTTTGTTTTCTTTTTATAGGGAAGTGAAAGATGAGTACACGGTATCCACATTAAGGTATCATTCATGTACCGCATTATGTCATCGTGGATACTAACTTCAAACTCCTTTTCATAATAATTCATGCACTTTGCATAACTGACTTCTCCTTCTCTTAAGCAAAAAAATCTATGTTCTAGCGCCATATTTCAACAACCCTATTTATTCTCTTAACACTTAATTCAATCAGCGGCCAGACCAAACTTCTCCAATCGTAACTGCTGTTAGAGTTACTTTACTATTTGGTTCTGAATAAACATCCAATAACTCATCGAGATTTACTGAGATTTTTATCATCAAATACCCAAATGCAAAATAAAGAATTCACCCTCAATTACCTGATTAGCATAATTGAGTAAAATCCGAAGCTTTTCAAGGAGCAAGTCTCGCTCAACTTCGATAGTGTGAACTTTTGGTGGACTAGAAACCGTTCTGTCAGCTTCTATAATTATTCCTCCATCAAGCTGAAATTTCTCAGGAGCTTTTGAAAATAAGCGATACCATGACTCGATCACATGATAAAACATTTCAACACCTTCTTGATTAATAATTGTATCACCGTAAAGCATTAATCCGTGAGCCTTCCTTCTATGTCTAACTGAAAGATGAGTACATGGTATCCACATTAGGGTATCATTCATGTAGCGCATTACATCATCGTGGATACTGACTTCAAACTTAATTTTGAAGTATTTCATGTACTCTGCATAACTCACTTCTCCTTCTCTTAAGCAGAAAAATCTATGTTCTAGCGCCATATTTCAACAACCCTCTTTATTCTCTTAACACTTGATTCAATCAGCGGCGAGGCCAAACTTTTCCAAAAAATATTATACCATATTCTCCTTGACCTAAATCTACTAAATCTATGTATCTATCTCCCAGTTCGTACCTAGAAACATTTGAGGTAGCTCCACTTATTCGGCGTATTTCGGTTCTATTATTATTCAGAACTACTTGTTTAAACTTCTCTGCTAGGTCAATATATTCCTGCACATTCGCTGCCTCTACTTCCGTACCATGATCCCTAAAATGGTTTTTTACAGAATTTTCTGCTGTAGTGGAACCACCTTGATGCCATGAACGAGTATCGATATACTCATACGCTGGATTCAAAAATTCTTCCAAGTCCCCTTCTGGAACATCATCCCAAGGATTATGACCGGAATTACTTTGAAGAACCTGAACAATCAGATTAGATAGATCCTGAGCGCTAACTCCCACTAAGCTGATCCCATGTGCTAGCGCTCCCAATCCTGCAGCAACCAGTGCGGGGTTTCCAGTTAAACCACCTCCAATACTACCACCAGTTCCCAACAAAATTTCCGCTATTCCTTGCAAAATTCCGATTAAATCAGCAGCACCTCTTCCTAACTGAGCTGCTTTACTCTTTTGTAAGAGTTTTTCCAGTTTGTCTCGTGCTTGTGCTCCTCCTGGTATCAGAAGGTCAGTGAAAGGTTGAAGTAAAGCCCCATTATTCTTGAGATAGTAGTAAAGAAGTGCGCCTAAAAATTCTAGAACAGCTTGCTTGCCTTGTTGAGATAGCTCTAACAACCTTTGGATAAATCTACGCAATTTTGCCAAAAATTTGTCCCAAGGGCTTTCGTTTTTAGGGCTACTTGCATTAAAATAGCCATCTCCATTAATCACTTTCTGAGACGTAAGCTCTTTGTAAATATCAGTTGGGAGCCAAAAAGTCTTATCTTCTGAAGCATTTTTAGATGCACCATCTTTAAAAATCACAGTCGGCAACTGCCAAATATCATCACTCGGCTTCGGAGGCTTCACTAAATCCGGTGGCACCTGTTGTTTCGGCGCCTTATTCAACCGCGGCGCTTCCCCAAATGAGGGCAAATTATTCGTCTGGGTCTGTGTTCCTTCTGGGTCAAATGACCCCCTCGTTACCTCATATTCACCCGGCAAATACTCCCCATCCTTCCAACTAGACTTCGACCAACTTTCACTCCAACTATTCCTCCCATCATCATACTCAGTCCCGCTGCGAGTCCAACTCCAACTGCTACCATTACTCGTCGAAACACCCCCTTTAGTCACCGATTCTGAGTCGTAACCGCTCACAGTTTCCGTCCAACTGTAACCTCCCTTAAAATAAGACTTGCTGTAACTTGAACTCCAGCTAGAATACTTGGACACCGAACTAGCTACGCCGTTACTATCGTAACTGCTTTCACTCGACCATTTCTCGTAAGTCGAACTGCCATTTTCAGTTCTTTGGCCATCTTTATAAGTTGTGACTGTCTGTGAATTCCAAGTACGGGAGGTGTCGCTACTGTTAGACGAGGTGTAATTACTGCCCGAGGTGCTGCTGTTATTTTTAGTAGCTGTTATTGTCGATTCATCGCTGGTACTTTGAGTAGTATAAGTATCAGCCTTATACTCGCTCTCCCACTGAGCATGATTTTCTGAATAATTTTCAAGCTCGGAATTATAACTAACTTTCCCCTCACTGTTGCTGCTGGAAGAATTCGACTTACTAAGAGAATAAGTATCCCGATTGTGGCTGCTAGTTGACGGCCCGTTTTTGTAATTTTGCGTGTCATTCCCTTGACTTACAGAATAATTGTTATTGCGGTTGTTGTGCCAGTATGAGGGGCCGTTGCTGCTGTTGGTTTCTTGAGATTGATTGACGGTGTAAGTGGATTGATTGCTGGTATTTTTTGACTGACCGTCATCGTAACTGCTGTGATAATTACTATTGGCTTCTGAATAAGTATCGCGGCTGTTGCTGCCGACTGTTTTGCCGTCAGTTGTAGTGTTGTCCCAAGTTGAATTGATTACTGAATAGTTGTCGCTGCTGTTGCCATTTTTGTAAAAACCGCTGCTACTGCTACTCTCATAATTCGAGCGATTTACTTGGCTTTCTTCCCCGCTGTGAGTGTTTAGAGAACTATTACCATTGCTGCTATTCGTCCAATCGGCTTTGCCTTGAATTTGAGTTGAACTGTTGTTGAGAGAACTTCCGGTGCTGCTAGTATAGTGAGTGTTTGAAGTTGATTTTGAACCCCAATCGTCTTGGCGGTTGCCGTTATTCATTGCATAGTCGGTTCCGTATTGACTGTCTGATTGGGAAAAACTGTTTCGGTAACTGTCGGCAGTGGTGTTTGTAGTTTGTTCGGGACTGGTATAATTGCTAGAAGAGCGGGATTTTTGAAGATATGAGCTTTGGTCGTTGCGAGTGCCTTCGTATTTAACTCGGCTGTAGTTTTGCTGCGATTGATTTTTGTTTCCTACTGAGTTTTGGGAAAAGTTTTTGCTGGTGTAGGTAGCAGCATTTGTGCTGGAATCGCTGGTGTATTCGTTAAAAGAGTTGCCCTTGCTGTTGGTTTGGACGGCGTTTTGATCTCAGCTTGATTCTGTGTTTGATAAGTTGCTATTGGTGTAAGAGTTAGTGGTGCTTGTGCCGTTGGAACTACTGGTAGAGGTAGTTGTATATGGCGCTACTTCTGTGGTATAGGAGCTGGTGCCAGAGTTGTAGTCTCCGGTTGAGGTGCTGGTAGTCTTTGGTGTGCCTGGGGCGTTGGTTGCGGTCGGTCTTTCTGAGGGTTTGGCTGTACTATTCGGAGAGTTACTGACATTTGCAGCGGCATTAATTAGGGTTTTTGTCAATTGTTTGGTGGCTGCTAATACTGGTATTGTGGGGATTGTTTCGGTGGCGGTAGCAATTGCTAATTGGGGATTTAAGATTCCGTATCCTGTTCTTTCGTCCCATCCGGGTACGTCGATGTCGCTGGCAGTTTTTAGGAGGATGTTTTTGATTTGTTGGCGGTTCAGTGATGGGTTGGTTTCCCACATTTTGGAGATGGTGTTTGTGACGAAGGCTGCTGCTATTGATGTGCCTTGTTTTGTTTCGGTTGTTGATGATTCTGCTGTTTTTTGAGTGTTTGTTGGTGCTAAGATATCTAGCCCTTCTCCGTAGCTGGAATAGGCGGCTCGATTGTTGTTAAAGGATGCGCCGACGGTGATGATGTTGTCGAATTCTGTGGAGGCTTGTCCGAGGGCTGATGCGAGATCCCCTTCGTTGCCAGTGGCTGCTACAATCAGGATGTTGTTGTCCTGAGCGTATTTAAGTGCTGATTTTTCTTCTGGTGTGAGTTGGTGGCGTGTGGTTTGGGTGCCGTCGGGATTGATTTGGGTTAAGTCGAAGCTGAGGTTGACGACGGCATTGGGTTGTTTTGCAGCAATGGCTGCGTCTACAAATTCTATCAGGGATTGCTGCCAGTTGCCGCTGCCAGTTGCTCGTCCTAACCAAATCGGAGTCGATTTTTTGGTGGCGTTTTGATTGTTGGAGTGGCTGATAATTTCTAAAATTGTGTCGCCGTGTTGGTTTCCTTGGTTTGGTTGGAGTAGGGGATTGTTGTCGCCCTCGATTAAGTCTTTGCCGAGGATGATTTGGCTGTAGTTGATGTTGGGATTGTTGGTTGTGAAGCCGGTGTCGATGATTCCGATTAGCGGTTTGGTTGGTTGGGGAGAATCGGCAGTTGTTTCTGTGAAGCTGTCTGTTTTTGCAACAGTGTATTCGTTGTTGTTTGTTTCCGAGTTGCTGGGGCTGGCTGGGATGGTAGTTTGAGAGGTTTCTGGCTGATTGTTTGCGGGCGTAGGGGTTGCTGTTTCGGAAATGATGGCTGTTTGTGCGGATTCTGAGGTTTCAGCTTCCCCGTCGCCGCCATTTATCAACTCGAAATCTGCTGTGTTTTCGATATCGGTTGGCAGATAATTTTGACTGATGGGAGTGAAGGGAAGACGAGTTGGGTTGTTTGAGTCGGTATCTTCGTTAGCGTTGATGTATTCTAACTCTGAGGTTTCGGAGTTTTCGCTTAATTCTGCCGCCGCCCTGATGCGGTTGAGATTTTCCCACAGCAGGGCAATTTCTTCGTCGGAAAGTGGCCCAAAAGTTTCATTGCTTTCGCTGGCTGTTGCGAGGCTGTCGATAAGAGTTGGGGAGATGTTTTCAATTTCCCCGGTGAGAATGTCTGTGGATTCTGCGGGTATTGCGGGTATTCCTGGTTTGTCGAGTTGGAAAAAGACGGGTGTTTCGATTTTGTCACCTGTGATGAAGTCGATTGAGTTGACAACTACGATCGCTGGTTGAGTGTTTTCTGAGATTGTTGGGATTGTGTTTTCGGAAACTTGCGGGTTTTGAGTTTCTGTCGTTGGGGAGTTTTCGGGTTTTGTTTCAGTAGAATTTGGATCTGAATTGGGAGTTTCGGAAATTGTCGAATTTTTGGTTTCTGTCGCAGAGGAATTTTCCGTTTTTGGATCGGCAGAATTCGGATCGGAATTGGGATTTTCAGAAACAGTCGGATTTTCAGTTTCTGTCGCAGAGGAATTTTCCGTTTTTATCTCAGCAGGATTTGGATCTGAATTGGGATTTTCAGAAACAGTCGGATTTTTGGTTTCTACTGCGGGAGAATCTGTTTTTGGATCGGCAGGATTTGGATCTGAATTGGGAATTTCGGAAATTGTCGGATTTTTGGTTTCTACTGCGGGAGAATCTGTTTTTGGATCGGCAGGATTTGGATCTGAATTGGGAATTTCGGA